>CAYORY010000165.1:0-4598 GCA_964406435.1 uncultured Roseivirgaceae bacterium
TAATGGTCGTTGAGGAGGAATTAGAAATTGAGAAAAAGGAGGTCATTCGGCGCTACAGAAAGCTACTCCGCCATGCCAAACCGATACTAAAAGATGGAGATCATTCTGAAATAAAAAGGGCATTCAAGATCAGCATGGAAGCCCACGCCGACATGCGGCGAAAATCCGGAGAGCCTTATATCTATCACCCAATAGCCGTAGCGCAGATTTGCGTGGATGAAATAGGCCTTGGCACCACGTCTATTGTAAGTGCGCTGCTGCACGATGTGGTAGAAGATACCGAAATCACCCTTGAAGATATCAGAGATCAATTCGGCACTAAGGTTTCCTCCATCATTGATGGTCTCACTAAAATTTCCGGCGTTTTCGAGCAGGGTAGCTCTGAGCAGGCTGAGAATTTTAGAAAAATGCTCCTTACCCTCTCAGATGATGTGCGGGTCATTCTGATCAAACTTGCAGATCGATTGCATAACATGCGCACACTCGATAGTATGCCTCGCAATAAGCAACTCAAAATTGCCAATGAGACCATATATATATATGCACCACTTGCTCACCGACTTGGCCTGTACAATATCAAATCGGAGTTAGAGGATTTGTTTCTAAAATTTACGGATCGGGAAAGCTACGAATCCATCACTGAGCAGATCAGGTTTTCACAGGACATAAGGACAAGATTTATCCGCCAATTCATTCGGCCGATAAAAGAAGAGATAACCAAACTGGGTTATGATTTTGACATCAAGGGACGTCCAAAGTCGGTTTATTCCATCTGGAATAAAATGCAGAAACAGAATGTCACCTTCGAGGAGGTGTATGATTTATTCGCCATAAGAATAATCCTCAGAACCGAGGAAGATCAGGAGAAACCGGCTTGCTGGCAGGTTTACTCTATCGTCACAGATTTTTATCAGCCCAACCCGGATCGATTAAGAGACTGGATAAGCACACCCAGAGCAAATGGGTATGAATCCCTCCACACCACGGTGATGAGCAACAAAGGACAATGGGTAGAGGTGCAAATTCGCACCCAAAGAATGGACGATATTGCCGAACGAGGGTATGCAGCTCACTGGAAATACAAAGACAAGGATACCGACGCAGATGCTGGCTTGGAAATGTGGATCAATAAGGTGCGAGAAATATTGGAGAAGGACAATTCCACCGCCTTGGAGTTTGTGGACGATTTCAGGTCAAATTTTTTTCAAGAGGAAGTATTCGCCTTCACTCCAAAGGGCGATTTGGTCACCCTACCCAATGGCGCCACGGCACTAGATTTTGCCTTTGACATACACACCGAGGTGGGGTATCACTGCCTGGGAGCCAAAGTAAACCAGAAACTCGTTCCATTGAATCACAGACTAAGGAACGGTGATCAGGTGGAGATATTAACCTCCAACAAGCAGAAACCCAACGAAGGTTGGCTGGCCTATGTAGTAAGCTCCAAAGCCAGATCTCGCATTAAGGAAGCCATCAAAGAGGAGCGAAAGGCCATTGAAGACATGGGCAAGGAAATAATCCAGCGAAAACTGTCTCAACTCAAAAAACAATTGAACTCCGATGAGATCAACAAGCTCACTCATCACTTCAATTTACGAACGGGTTCTGATCTGTACTACCTAGTAGGGAATGGCAAGATCGAACACAATCAAATAAAGCAGTTCTATCGCAAGGCTCAGCAAGAAGAAAAGCAGGAAAGAAAGAGACCTTCTCATCCTAAGGAAGTTCACGAAAATCTTAAGAAAGTAAGGGCAGAGGATTACGATCTGCTGTTGCTGGGAGAGGATATGGACGTGCTCGACTATAAGTTTGCCAAATGCTGCAACCCCATCCCTGGCGATGACGTGTTTGGATTCGTTACCGTCAGCGAAGGGATCAAGATCCATAGAACCACTTGCAAGAATGCCGCAGAATTACTTTCTCATTATGGCTATCGCATCATTAAAGCCAAGTGGACCTCAAGCCAAGACAAATCCTTTGAAGTTGGGGTTAGAATTATCGGAACCGATCGCCTTGGAATTATCAATGACGTTTCCAACGTTATCTCAGCAGAATTAAAAGTAAATATGCGTTCAATGGCGATAAGCACCGAAGGAGGGATTTTCGAAGGAGAAATCAAACTATATATAAATGACACCCGCCATTTGGACACTTTGGTCAAAAAACTAGGAGAAATACCTGGAGTCATGAACGTCTCCCGCACCTTTTAAATTAGTCTGATCATATTTGTGGCAATGCAAGGGAAGAATACATACGAGGAAGTGAAACAAATTTTCACGTCCTTTCTGGAAAAGAGAAGTCTCAGGAAAACTCCCGAACGATTCGCCATTCTTGAGGAAATTTATTCCAAAAGCGGACACTTCGACGTGGAGTCCCTTTACGTCAACATGAAAGAGAAAAACTACCGAGTCAGTCGAGCCACAGTTTACAATACCCTGGACCTGCTCACAGATTGCGATCTCGTCATCCGACATCAATTCGACAGGTCAATAGCCCATTATGAAAAAGCATTCGGATATCGGCAGCACGATCATCTTATTTGCACTGACTGCAACGAAGTGCTGGAATTCTGCGATCCAAGAATCCAAAATATACAGAATACCGTCGGCGACCTCCTACAATTCCAAGTGCTACACCATTCACTGGTTCTTTATGCCAGTTGCAATCGATTAGCATGCCCAAACAAAAGGAACTAATGGAATTCACTCACGAGAAAGCAAGTAACATTCTGTTTCTAAGACTCACCGGAGATTTAATTGCAGAAAATAAAAGTGTTGAAATACTTCGCACTGCCGATACGGCATTAACAGAAGGAATAAAAAACTGCATAGTTAATATCAAGAATGTGCCATACATCAATAGCAGTGGCATAGGTGTCTTAATTACTCTTCTCACGAAATTTCGAAATAAAGGAGGGGAAGTATTCTTAATCAGCCCCTCTGATCACGTGAATAAGCTGCTGATAATCATCAAGCTCAGAAACATATTTAATATTGCGGACTCAGAGAGTGAAGCGATAGAAAAAATCAATTAAGCGAATGGCAAAAGTGGATGTATTGTTAGGCCTGCAGTGGGGAGATGAAGGCAAAGGAAAGGTAGTGGACTATCTGGCTCCAAAGTATGACGTGGTGGCCAGATTTCAGGGAGGCCCAAACGCTGGTCATACCCTCGAGTTTGATGGCATCAAGCACGTGCTTCATCAAATTCCATCTGGAATATTCCATGAAGGCATCCTGAATGTAATCGGCAATGGAGTCGTACTAGACCCGATCACCTTCCAAAAAGAAATTGATGCCTTATCTCCCTTCGATCTCGATTTGCGAAAACACCTCGTCATTTCTAATAAGGCGCAGATGATTATCCCCACTCATCGCATGCTTGATCGAGCATACGAAATCGCCAAAGGAGATAAAAAAATAGGCTCAACTTTGAGAGGAATTGGCCCTACATATCAAGATAAAGCTGCACGGAAAGGACTCAGAATCGGAGATATTAACGAACCAGATTTTGAAGCACGGTACAACGAACTTCGAGATTTTCACCTTCAAATACTCGACCGATACAATTTTGAAGCAAAACTTGAAGAAGAGGAAAAACAATTCTACGAAGCAATAGAAGTCGTTCGAAGTTTTGATATTCTCAGCACCGAATACCTGATAAATCAAGCCATCACTGACGGACAAAGCGTATTGGCCGAAGGCGCTCAAGGCTCACTACTCGACATTGACTTTGGAAGTTATCCATACGTCACAAGCAGCAACACAATCGCTGCAGGAGCGTGCACAGGACTTGGTGTCGCACCAAGACAAATAGGAGAGGTCTTCGGTATATTCAAAGCTTATTGTACCCGAGTGGGTAGTGGCCCATTCCCTACAGAACTTTTGGACAGCTCCGGTGAAGAGTTAAGAAAACTTGGAAATGAATTTGGTGCGACTACCGGCCGGCCAAGAAGATGTGGCTGGTTAGACATCCCTGCCCTCCGATTTGCAGTCATGGTCAATGGAGTTACCCAACTATTCATGATGAAAGCCGATGTTCTCGAAACCTTGGATGAAATTAAAGCAGCGCACAGCTATGACTACCAAGGAGAATTGACTAGCGAACTACCACTCTATTTGGATAATGGAAAGCTGGAAGTCATCTTTGATACCTTCAAAGGATGGGGCAGAGTGGAGACAATGGAATTCAATGCCTTACCAACTAACCTTCATGATTACATTTCTTACATAGAAAAGAAGGTTAATTGCCCTATTAATCTGGTCTCATTAGGCCCTGATAGAGTCCAGACAATATTTAGAAATTAATTTATCCGTAAAGTCTTTCTGGTTTTAAAAGTATATCTATCTTTGCCGTCCGCTAAACGGAGAAGCCGTTTTAACCCGTTGAAAGAAGAAAAAAAATAAATAAAAATTTATTTGGTGGTTGAATAAAGGTGTCTATCTTTGCAGCCGCTTAGGAGGGAAGGCCAAAGAAAACGGAGAAAAAAGCAATCAGATTACAAGATGTGTAGTCTCAATTTTTGACAAGTAAAACAGTCAAAATAAAGTTCTTTGAATATAATGTTATGTAGCGAATTGCTCCGCTGAAGGACTCAGAAT
>CAYORY010000166.1:0-4500 GCA_964406435.1 uncultured Roseivirgaceae bacterium
GCTGAAGGGCAATGATGATGTGGCTCGTGATGACCACAGGATCTATTGTGTGCTCCGGCATGGCACCATGTCCTCCTTTGCCCTTCACGGTAAAATAAATCTCATCGGCGCTAGCCATGTATTTTCCCGGTCGGAAACCTACTTTTCCCACTGGAATAAGCGGCATCACGTGTTGGCCAATGATCGTGTCGGGAGTGGGGTTTGCCAAAATACCTTCTTTGATGAGTAGTGATGCACCACCGGGCGCAGACTCCTCACCTGGCTGGAAAATGAATTTCACAGTACCGGACCAGTGATCCTTCAGCTCCTTCAAAATTTTGACAACACCAAGCAGCGAGGAGGTGTGTACGTCGTGTCCGCAAGCATGCATCACGCCTTCATTGCGGGATTTGTAGCTCACGTCATTTTGCTCAAAAATCGGAAGGGCATCTATGTCGGCCCGCAGGGCGATGGTCTTACCGGAAGATTTTCCTTCCATGGTAAATGTGATTCCCGTTTTTGCTTTTCGCTCGAAGTTGGTGATCCCAAATTCGGTAAGTTTACCTTCTATGAAGTCGGCAGTTTTGAATTCTTCAAATGAGAGTTCAGGATTGGCATGAAGGTGCTCCCGTATCGATTGAATGTCTCTATGATAGAGCTCCGAAAGCTTCTTGATTTCCGTGATTAGATCAATCATACGACACCTTGATTTTTTCAGGAATTAGCAATGCTTCGCGAAACTCTTTTCTCACTTTTTGGAATGTCTCGTAAGCCAATACGCGATTGAGAAACTGACCCGACTTCACCCGAAAATCTGGCTGGAAATAGGTGATTTCAGATTCAAGCTCGGGAAATGACACGCGCATTTTGCCCAAGGCTTTTGTGGCCTCTTCACGGCTGGAGCCATTGTAGACCTGGATCGTGTATCCTTGCTCTACTCTGGGCTGTGCGTTCGCTCGTATCATCATGTTGGTGATGCTGTCGAGCTCCATTTTGATATGACCCGTGGGCTCCTCGAGTGTTTCAGTCACCACCGTAGTGTCTGTCTTTCGTACCTCGGGCCTCCAAATGCTGAGGTCTTCTTTGTAGGTGCTCACGGGAGCACTGACCGCCTGAGTGGTTTGGGTGGTTTTGCATGCCGCGAGCATGGAGAGCAGAATCAATATGGCTATTCGATCAAGACGCATTTGTTGCTTTTAATGTCTTCTTCTACAGTCTTGAATTTAACATCTTTCTTGATACTGCCATCGGCGTATTGCACATTTACGCGCTGGTTTCGGCTGGCAATTTTCACAGACTTCACGGGTTCGTGTTTCTCAACAGGTGGCCGATTCTGAGGTGCACCTCCACCGGCCAATGCCGATCTGGTTTCTTCTTTGGACTCCTTGTAGTTTCTGGCTGATCGCTGTGAAGTAGCTTCCTGTACTTGAGTGTCTTCTTGTATCGGAATTTCGGCTTTCATCAAAAAGGACATGGTTTCTTGATTCACCCTGCCAATGAAAGCTTTGAACATTTCGAATCCTTCGAATTTGTAAATCAAAAGCGGGTCCTTCTGCTCGTACTGCGCATTCCGCACGGATTGTCGTAGGTCGTCCATGTCGCGTAGATGTTCTTTCCAAGTCAGATCTATGATTGCCAACGAGACGAGTTTCTCCATTTCCTTAATCACTTCCTTGCCTTCATTGTTCATGGCATTTTGCAAGGATACCGCAGCACCTACCTGCTTTGCGCCATCGGTAAAGGGAATGCCAATTTTCTCTACTGTGGCTCCACGAGTGAGGTTTATCCTTCGCAGTATTGGCATGATGGAGCTGACCTGCCGCTCATTTTTTTGATTGTAGTTGGTCAGTGCCTTGTCGTACAATTTTTCCGTCAGTACGTTTTGATCCATTTTTCCCAGCTCCTCAGCGTTGATCTGGAAATCAAGGCCAAGCATGCTGATGGCGTTCAGCTTGAGGCTGTCCAGATTATTTTCAGATTTTGCCGTAGTGGCAATTTCCTCACAGGTATCATACAGCATGTTCAGTATGTCCAGCTCCAGTCTGTCGCCATAGAGGGCGTTTTTCCTTCGTTTGTAGATCACCTCCCGTTGGGAGTTCATCACGTTATCGTACTCCAGCAATTGCTTCCTGATGGCGAAGTTGTTTTCTTCTACTTTTCGTTGCGCTCGCTCGATGGATTTGGTAATCATCGAGTGCTGGATCACTTCTCCTTCCTGTAGTCCAAGCCTGTCCATGACTTTGGCCACACGGCCCGACATGAAAAGACGCATCAAATTGTCTTCCAAGGAAACATAGAACTGTGAAGATCCTGGATCCCCTTGTCGACCAGAACGACCTCTAAGCTGCCTATCCACACGGCGAGATTCGTGTCGCTCAGTACCGATGATCGCCAATCCTCCGGCGGCTTTTGCCTCTGGGGTTAGCTTAATGTCGGTACCTCTACCTGCCATGTTCGTCGCGATGGTCACCGTTCCGGGCTTTCCGGCTTCCGCTACCACGTCGGCTTCCTTGGCGTGTTGCTTGGCATTCAGCACCTGATGTTTGATGTTCTTCATCTGGAGCATTCGGCTGAGTATCTCAGAAATTTCCACGGATGTGGTACCCACCAAAACCGGACGACCTGCTTGTGTCAGTTGCACGATCTCTTCGGTCACGGCATTGAATTTTTCCCTAACCGACTTATATACCTTGTCGTTTTCATCCTTTCGTGAAATGGGTCTGTTAGTAGGGATTACTACCACATCGAGCTTGTAGATGTCCCAGAATTCTCCGGCTTCTGTCTCTGCCGTTCCGGTCATACCGGCTAGTTTGTGGTACATCCTGAAGTAATTCTGCAGGGTAATGGTGGCATAGGTCTGGGTGGCATCTTCGACCTTCACATTTTCCTTGGCTTCTATGGCTTGGTGCAAGCCGTCGGAGTAGCGTCGACCCTCCATGATACGGCCAGTCTGCTCGTCCACAATTTTCACTTTTCCTTCCATCACCACGTACTCCGTGTCTTTTTCATACAAACAGTACGCCTTGAGTAGCTGATTCACTGAGTGAATTCGTTGACTCTTTTGATTGTAATCTCGGATGATATCTTCCTTCCTGGCCAGTCGCTCACTCTCTGGAATAGAGAGGTCTTTTTCTGCGGCACTCAATGCCACGGAGATATCAGGTAGGATAAAGAAGTTAGGATCTTCGCCTGAGCCGGTGATCAGATCAAGGCCTTTGTCTGTGAGGTCAATGCTGTTCAACTTCTCATCAATGGTGAAGAAAAGTGGAGCATCTGCTTCCGGCATCAATTTTTGATTGTCTGCCAAGTAAATGTTTTCCGTTTTTTGCAGAATCTGTTTGATCCCTGTTTCACTCAAAAACTTGATAAGTGCCTTATGTTTGGGCAAACCTCTGAAAGCCCTGAAAAGCGCAAGCCCTCCTTCGGTTTCTTTCCCAGCGGCTATTGCTTTTTTGGCCTCATTGAAATATTCGGACACGAGTTTCCTCTGTGCTTCGACCAGCTTATTTATCCTTGGTTTTAGGTCGTAAAATTCATGTTCGTCTCCGCGAGGAATTGGGCCTGAAATAATCAAAGGGGTACGCGCATCGTCGATGAGCACAGAATCCACCTCATCGACCATGGCGTAGTGGTGTTTTTTCTGTACCAGTTCCTCGGGGCTCTTGGCCATGTTATCCCTCAGGTAATCAAAGCCGAATTCGTTGTTGGTGCCGTAAATGATATCCGAGGCATAGGCGTCCCGTCGGGCGGTTGAATTGGGTGAGTGTCGATCGATGCAGTCCACCTTTAGTCCATGGAATTCGAATATGGGAGCGTTCCACTCGGAATCTCGTTTGGCGAGATAGTCATTCACTGTCACGATGTGTACGCCCCGACCTGCGAGTGCATTCAGGTAGGCTGGGAGAGTGGCCACTAAGGTTTTTCCTTCACCAGTTGCCATTTCGGCAATTTTCCCTTGGTGCAAAACCACCCCACCGATGAGTTGCACATCGTAGTGTACCATGTTCCATTCTACTTCTGTGCCGGCGGCCATCCATTTGTTGTGCCAGGTGGCTATTTCACCGGAGATTTCGATGTGGGGTTTGCTGGCAGCAAATTGCTTGTCGAGCAGAGTGGCTTTCACCACGAGTTTCTTATTTTCACTGAGTCTCCTTGCGGTCTCTTTGACCACCGCAAAAGCTTCGGGTAGAATCGCTAATAAGACTTTTTCCAATTCTTCGTCACGATTTTCTTCGAGCTTGTCGATCTTCTCAAAAATGTCTTCTTTTTGATGGACATCAAGCCCGGTCGATTCTACATCCCGAGAGAGCTGAGCGATTTGATCGTCAATTGACTTCAGATGCTCTGCGATTCTACCTTTAAGCTCTGCAGTTTTACCCCTCAGTTCATCGTCTGAGATATTTTTTAGTTTATTGAATTCCGTGTTGATCAGGCCAACAAACGGCTCTAATAATTTGATGTCTTTGTCTGATTTCGTTCCGAAGATTTTCGCAACGCCTCGCCCTATCGAATCAAGCATGC
>CAYORY010000167.1:0-4494 GCA_964406435.1 uncultured Roseivirgaceae bacterium
TTGAGCTCATTCAGGACAAACGAAAGCAAAAGACTTTCTATAAAGCCAATCGAATTCCTACTGCAGATTTTGTCCTGACCGAAAATCAAGCGGATGTTGCAGCTAAAAAGGACTGGCTTCCTGCAGTGAATAAATTGGGAACTGAGGGGTATGACGGGCGTGGTGTCCAGGTGCTGAGGTCGGAAGAGGATTTGAATAAGGCATTTGACAAGCCAGGATTATTGGAGAGGTTGGTTGATTTCGATAAGGAATTGAGTGTGGTGGTGGCGAGGAATGAAATTGGCGAGACAAAATGTTTCCCAGTGGTACAGTTGGAGTATCACCCAGAGGCCAATCTCGTGGAGTTCCTATTTGCGCCAGCGGAAATTTCCGAGGAGACGGAACAAAAAGCCTATGCCTTGGCTGAGGATGTGATATCCAAACTTGGAATGGTTGGGTTGCTGGCCGTGGAGATGTTTTTGACAAAGGATGGAGAGCTATTGGTGAATGAAGTTGCTCCAAGAACGCATAACAGTGGCCACCATACTATCGAGGCAAATGATACCTCACAGTTTGAGCAGCACCTTAGATCAATTCTGAATTTGCCGCTTGGTTCGACGGCATTGAGATCTCCTGCGGCCATGGTGAATTTACTGGGTGAGGAGGGCTTTACAGGCGATGCGAGGTACGAGGGATTGGAGGAATGCATGGCCATGTCGGGTGTTTATGTGCATCTTTATGGCAAGAAATTGACCAAGCCTTTCAGAAAAATGGGTCATGTGACCATCACGGATTCGGATATTGAAAGCCTGAAAGTAAAAACCCGAAAAGTCAAGGAAACTCTAAAAGTAAAAGCATGAGTGCACGAGTAGGAATCATCATGGGAAGTAAATCGGACCTTCCGGTAATGCAGGAGGCGGCAGATGCATTGAAAGAGTTGGGTGTTGAATTTCAGTTGACGATTGTTTCTGCTCATAGGACTCCTCACAGAATGCTCGAATACGCGGAGGGAGCTCGGGCAAATGGAATTCAGGTGATAATCGCTGGTGCAGGCGGAGCAGCTCATCTTCCAGGAATGGTGGCTTCTTTGACCACTCTCCCGGTTATTGGCGTCCCTGTAAAATCCAGCAACTCAATAGACGGATGGGATTCCGTTCTTTCGATTCTTCAAATGCCCGGAGGCATTCCTGTGGCTACTGTGGCTTTGAATGGGGCAAAAAATGCTGGCATTTTGGCCGCAGAGATTATTGGAATTACTGATCAAAACGTGGCAAAAAACCTCCAGAAGTACAAAGACTCACTGAGAGATAAAGTGATGGATAATGTCCGTGATTTGGAGAATTAGGCAATCTTATCAGCGTCAACCAGCTCAGGTTTCCTTGGAAACATCAGTGAGAACACAATAGCCAAGGTCAGCGTGCCAATTATCACCCCAAAGGAAAGAAAGATCGGGACGTGCACATGCTCCACCCCGGTGAGCCAGTGAATGCCTTTTTGCACAATACTCCACTCCATAAGCATCTTGGCACCAATAAAAATCAACACCACCGAAAGACCTTTTTGTAGCAGCCAAAATTTATCCAGCACATTGGCGAGCAAGAAGAACATGGCCCTTAGTCCCATTACTGCGAAGATGTTTGATGTGTAGATCACAAACTCATTTTGAGTAATGGCGAAAGCCGCAGGGATTGAATCCACGGCAAAAATTAAGTCGGTAGATTCGATGAGAATGATCACCAAAAAAAGTGGTGTGAAGAGAAGCTTACCATTCTCTCTAAACCAAAACTTGCCGTCCCTGTCCTCGGTCGAAAGCGGGAAAATTTTCTTTGCAATTCTGATAACTGGATTTTTCTCCGGTTCAATATCCATGTCCTCATCACCGCCGAATAGCTTAATGCCAGAGTACACCAGGAAGAATCCAAACAGGTACAAAATCCAATGAAACTCTGAAATCAACAGGGCCCCAACAAAAATGAAAATAGCCCTGAAAACAATCGCACCCAGTATTCCCCAGAAGAGGATATTGTGGTAGTATTCTTCCTTCACTTTGAAATACTTCAGGATCAGGAGAATCACAAAAATGTTGTCCACTGAAAGCGCCTTCTCGGTCACATAAGCAGAGAAAAACTCAAAAGTGGCCGTGGGCCCATCCCCAATGAAATAAATAAGAATACCATACCCTGTCGATACGCAAACCCAGAAAATAGATTGCAGAAGCGCTTCGCGCTGGGAGATTTTGTGATGTTTCTTGTGAAACACGCCCAAATCAACCGCTAGGAAAACCAAAATGATTGCTCCAAAAATCCCGAAGAGCAAGCCGACATTTTCACCAGAAAATATACTCAATAGCATAAGTTACCCGACCTCCAATTGGCCTCCGTTAGGTTGATTAATCCACAAAATAAGAAAAATCTAATGAAAGATAGGAATATGAATAGAATCTATAGAAATACTTTTTCTAAAGCAGGATGTCACCAGTCATTTCCTCAGGAATATCCACACCCATCAATGTGAGAATCGTAGGAGCAAGATCTCCAAGTTTCCCGGACTTTATCGGCTCGTGGTATTGGTTATCCACCAATATACAGGGGACAAGGTTAGTGGTATGAGCTGTATTGGGTGAGCCATCAGGGTTGATCATCATGTCCGAATTGCCATGGTCCGCTATAATGATAGCGGTATAGCCATTTGCCAAGGCTGTACCTACTACTGCCTCTGTGCATTTATCCACCGTTTCGCAAGCAATAACCGCAGCATTGAAATCTCCGGTGTGTCCTACCATGTCAGGGTTCGCAAAGTTCAGGCAAACGAAATCTGCCTCCTGCTTTGCAAGCTCAGCTTGTATATTATCGCGGATGTCTGCAGCGCTCATTTCCGGTTGCAAATCATAGGTAGCAACTTTTGGAGACGGACACAAGATCCGCTTTTCCCCCTTAAACGGCTCCTCCTGCCCCCCGGAAAAGAAGAAGGTCACATGAGGGTATTTTTCTGTCTCCGCTATTCTTATTTGTTTTTTTCCGGCTCTTTCCAAGACCTCACCAAGTGTGTTCTTCAAATTATCTTTTCCATACATCACATGCACGCCCTTGAATGCTTCGTCGTAGATCGTCATCGTGACGTAGTGAAGATTCATTTTCTTCATTCCAAAATCAACAAAATCTTCTTGCGTAAGGGCTTGAGTAATCTGACGGCCTCTGTCTGTCCTGAAGTTGAAGCAAAGCACCACATCTCCATCTTGAATTTTCCCGATTGGCTGATCACCAGTGGTCAAAACGATGGGTTGGATAAACTCATCAGTTACCCCGTCTTCGTAAGATTTCTGAATAATCGATAAAGCATCCTCTGTTTTGGCCCCCACCCCATTGACCATAGCATCGTAGGCGAGCTTCACTCGTTCCCATCGCTTGTCCCGATCCATCGCAAAATATCGTCCGCACACACTGGCGAGTTGACCAGTCGTGGAGCTCATATGAGCAGTCAGGTCTTTCAAGAACCCACGTCCGCTTTTAGGATCGCAATCCCGACCGTCCGTAAAAGCGTGAACAAAAACTTTCGGACAATCGGCAGTGCTGAGTGAGGAGAGTAGTCCTTTCAAATGATCGATATGCGAATGCACACCACCATCTGAAACCAACCCTATTAAATGGATAGCCTTATCATTTTCGATGGCGTATTCCACCGCACGCTCAAGGGTTTCATTCTCTCCAATCGTACCATCCTTCACCGCATTATTGATTTTTACCAAATCCTGATAAACCACCCTTCCGGCTCCAATATTCATATGGCCCACTTCAGAATTCCCCATTTGACCTTCAGGAAGGCCTACCGCCAAACCAGAGGCTTCCAGGGTGCTATGAGGATATTTTTCATATAAACTGTCCACAAAAGGTGTGTTTGCCTTGTCTACAGCCGACACTTCCTTGTTGGTGGCAATCCCCCAGCCATCAAGGATCATGAGAATAACTTTCTTGTTCATCTGGCAAATATAGGTGGGGCTTTTTGCCAAAGAGCCAAGAGGTGCGTTTTTGAATGAAATTGGCACTATTTTAGCGGCAATTGCGCTTTTCCTAAGAAGCTATGATGAAGACACTTGCCTTGTTTCTGACGTTCTCTATTTTGCAGGGTTCCGGCGACACCATTAAGAACATAGAGACAGCCATGAAGGCAGGTAGTGCCAAAGAACTAGTGAAGTTTTTTAACGAGACGGTTGAATTGAAAATAGATGGAACCAGCTCCAATTACAGTCGGAATCAGGCAGAAATGGTCCTTAGAAAGTTCTTTCAGAAGAATGCCGCCCGAGGCTTTTTATACATTCATCAAGGAGCCTCAGAAGGAGGACTTAAATACACCATCGGCAAGTATCAATTTGATGGAGGCAGCTACAGGGTGGTCATGTTTCTAAAAAAATCTGACACTAAATACCTTGTCGATACCCTGAATTTCACATTGGAGTAATCCTGCTTTTCTCCTCATAATTTCGCATTTTTGCGGGCTTATGGACTATCCATATTTACA
>CAYORY010000168.1:0-4488 GCA_964406435.1 uncultured Roseivirgaceae bacterium
TGATCTACCACCATTTTGCGCACGTGCCAATAGATACGCTGCTGGTATTCCTTGACCAGTAGGTTGAATCCATAGTGGCGTGTCGCTTCTTCACGCAGCTTATCTATGATAAACTTCTCTTCCAAAATCAGGTAGTTTGGGTCTTAGACCGGAAAAAAGGCCGATCGTTTAAAAGTAATTGAAATATTTTTTGAACCCACTTTATTTTAGTGTGGTTACATTTAGTGTTTAAACTCACAAGCTATGGGAATAGGAGAGGATATCAAACAAGGGACGTTTAAGAATCAGTTTTCGAAAGCGATCATAAACATTTACTATACAAATAACTGGCTTAATCAAAAGCATCACGAGCTTTTTAGGAGTCACGGGATCACCACGCCGCAGTACAATGTGCTGAGAATTTTGCGGGGGCAGCACCCCAATCCCGCCACGGTCAATTTGATAATAGAACGAATGCTTGACAAAAGCTCAAACGCTTCGCGAATAGTGGACAAACTGTTGAGCAAAGGGCTGGTGCTTCGAAAGCAGTGCCCGAGTGATCGAAGAGCAGTGGATGTCTTGATATCCAAACAGGGGCTGGCTCTACTGGATGAAATGGACATGCAAATAGATCAATTGGAGGAGTCTATCCAAAAATTGACAGAAGAAGAGGCTGGTCAGTTGAGTAATCTACTGGATAAGCTCAGATCATAGCTCATCTATGAAGTCCATGAAACCAGCCTTTTCACCTTTTTTCCTCACCATGAGCATTGAGGAATCTGTGTCCATCATCACTATGCGCTCGGCCCTGCTTCCAATGAACAGAGCGGAGGCAGGGGTTTGACCTTTGGCTCCAATGATGATGAGTTCTGCTTTCAGTTCTCTTGCCTGATCTCTGATGTCTGAGACGAAATCGTCATTATCATTGTGTGAGAATATCGGCTTTATTTCCTTGCCGTCGGTATCCACATTTCTAATAAATGCTTCGTAATCCTTCTCGGCATTTTCCTTCATTATCTCCGCAAATTCATCACGGGTTTTGCCAGTGTATCGATAGCCCGAAGGCACTGTATATACATTCTGGGCATATATTTCCACAAGATTGGGTACCATCCGTGCAAAGTCGATGGCCTTTAGAACGGCCATTTCGGAATGCTCAGAGAAATCTATGGGAACAATAATTCTGTTCAGTTCCAGCTTGGCACCTTCGGCAATCAAGAGGAAAGAACAGTCTGATCTTCTTGCAAGTCTGCTTCGAATTACTCCCGATCCGCTCTTGCGTCTTCCAGAAACGATCAAATCAAATTCGTTACTATTGGCAAATTTCAAAATGGCCTTTGCCGGGTGACCTTGTACTATTTCGATCTTGACATCTACATCGGGCCAGGTAAAATGTTCCTTTAGGGATGCTCTTATTTCCTCTTTTCTTTCCTTCAGTGCCGTTTCCATGAAGTCTGGAAATTCTTTGATCATTTGATCGGGTAAGCTAAACTCTCTGATGACGTTTATAAACGTTACTTCTCTGGGCATCAACTCACACAGGACGCCTGTTGCTTTGATGATGTCAATGTCAAGGGGACTTTGATCCAGGCAAACAAGTATTTTCTTAAATCTCTCCATCGGAACTTTCAGGCCGCAAATTTAGCCGAACTTTTCTAAGGAATCACAGAGTAATTCGACTTGTTCTTTGGAATGGGTGGGGAAGTTGGCTATCCGGATTTGGCTCTTTTTGTGGTCACCATAGCCGCTCCCAATGTGCATGCCCAGTGCTTCGAAAAACTTGATAGCACGCAAACTATCGCCCACGGTATTTGCCACAGCGGTAGATTTTGAACGATGTGATTTTCGGATTGCAGGATCGAAAAGTGGGTGCGCTTCCAGGGTCTGGTAAAGCAATGCCGCTTTGTAGTTTGTTTCATTTCTGATGGCACTGATGCCCCTTCGGTTCATGTCTTCAGCGATTTTACCCAGGAGGTAAATGCCCACCACGTTGGGTGTTTCGGGTGTTTGATTTTTATCCGCCATCCTGATCAGTTCTTTGACTGAATGATAAGAGGGGTGATTAACCTCAGAAGCCACATCTATGGCACGTTCGTTCAGAATCCATACACCGAGCCCCGCAGGCATTCCAAAGCATTTTTGCACTGAAAAGTAACTGGTATCTACCTGAGCGAAATCAATCTCTATGCAGGGGACAGCACTCACTACATCCAAGGCGATCAACGCATCGGGATTTAGCTTGCGCATTTCTTTGACCTCATCCATGGTGTGCTGAAAGCCCGTGCTTGTTTCGTTCATGGTGATGGCGATAAGGTCGCTTTCTACCGTTTTTGGTTTGAAAGATTCATCGATCCATTCGAGATGCGCGGACTTGCCAAAAGCGTTGGCTACAGAGTGAAATTTCTCTCCAAAAGAGCCATTGACAAAATGATGCGAAGAGGATGTGATAAGATTTTGAGTGATTCGCTCCCAGCATTCGGTAGCAGAAGAAACGTATAGGATTCTGTATCCAGAAGGAATTTGAAGGAGTTCGGCTAGCTGCTCAGTAGTATGCTGAAACAATGACTGAAAGGACGAGCTTCTGTGCGAGATGGATCCGACGTTTTCTTTCATTGCGGTGCGAAAGTGGTCCTCGAAGGTGAAGTAGAGTTGCGACGGGCCGGGTGTGAAAAAGACTTTTCTCATTGTGCTAGTAAAGGCCGCAAAAGTAGCTTACCTTTAACATAACTCGGATCAGGAATTAGATTTTAAACCTGAGAACAATCCAATAAACGAGCTTACCTGACTTGTGAAACTGGACCTCACCTTGATCATTACGATAGGGCCTCATTTGCACACCAGCATTTAGGATAACAGTGGATAGTTGAGCTTGATTGGCGGCTTAAATCTTTAATGAATTGAGGTTTAAAACCTCCCTGTAATGAGAAAAAAAAGGCTCCCAAATGGGAGCCTTTCCTTTTTTAATGGATTCCAATACCTAGACTCTTTCAATAACTATGGCACTTGCTCCGCCACCGCCATTGCAAATGCCTGCTACTCCGATCGTTCCATTTTTCTGATGAAGAACAGAGTTAAGCGTGGTGATGATTCTCGCTCCTGATGCACCAAGTGGGTGGCCCAAAGCCACGGCTCCACCGTTGACATTCACCGAGTTTGGGTCAAGATCAAGTTCTCTCATGTTGGCAATGGCCACAGCTGAAAACGCTTCGTTGATTTCATAAAAGTCTACGTCTGATTTTGAAACCCCGGCATTCTTCATCGCCTTTGGAATGGCAAGAGCAGGGGCTGTGGTAAACCAAATTGGGTCCTGCGCGGCATCTGCAAATCCCCTAATCTTAGCGATAGGGGTGAGGCCAAGTTCTTCCATTTTCTCTTTGCTCACTAATACGAGCGCCGAGGCGCCATCATTGATGGTAGAGGCATTTGCCGCTGTGACTGTTCCTTCTTTACTGAAAACGGGTCTTAGCGAAGGGATTTTATCGAAGTTGACATTTTTGAATTCTTCGTCTTCTTTGAGGAGGATTGGGTCTCCACTCCTTTGAGGAATTTCGACCCCTACGATTTCATCATTGAATAAACCAGCCTGTGAGGATGCAGCGGTTCTTTTGTACGAATTGATCGCATATTCGTCTTGCTCTTCCCTGGAGATATTCTTTTCCTTAGCTGTGTGATCGGCACAATTGCCCATGGCGAAATTGTTATACACTTCCCAGAGGCCGTCTTTTTGCAAGCCATCTACCAATTCTGAGTTGCCATATTTGTAGCCAAAACGTGCCTTTGGAATGTAGTAGGGGATGTTACTCATGCTTTCCATTCCACCAGCCACGATCAAATCGTTTTGGCCTGTCATGATGGATTGGGCTGCAAACATCACCGATTTCATACCTGATGAGCATACTTTATTAATGGTGGTGCAAGGAACATTGTAGCCAATGCCTGCGCCAATTGCAGCCTGGCGAGCGGGTGCCTGACCAAGGTTGGCCGAAACCACATTCCCCATAAGAACCTCTTCAACTTTTTCTGCAGAAACACCAGCCTTGTCTAAGGCGCCTTTGATAGCGATAGAGCCAAGTTGCACGGCCGTGAATCCTGCTAGACTACCACCAAAACTTCCAATGGGTGTGCGTACCGCACTTACGATGTATACTTCTTTCATTTGTTGGGTGTTAATGTTGTGGGCAAAGGTAGAGCTTACCAGTCGGGTTTGCCACTATCTGGGCGCTTGGTTGCTTTCCTTCTTTGCTGCTGGAGATACTGAACTTCGTTGTTGCGCATGGCCTCAAGGATCATCTTGGCCTTCTCCTCGCTTATGTTCATTTCTTCCAGTTTTTGCTGCATCTGCTCCTCGGGGGTAGGCTCCTCCTCCGATTCTTGTTCTTCACCTTCCTCGTTTTCGCCTTCTTCTTTTTCCCCGTCTTTCTTTTCCTCAGA
The DNA here is from genome assembly GCA_964406435.1 of uncultured Roseivirgaceae bacterium. GTDB lineage: Bacteria > Bacteroidota > Bacteroidia > Cytophagales > Cyclobacteriaceae > JAAEPI01. The sequence goes on from CAYORY010000168.1 coordinate 4,411, forward strand.
GTCTTCTTTTTCTCCTTCTTCTTTCTCCTGCTCTTCGTTCTCGTCTCCTTCTTTTTTCTCGTCGCTATTTTGTTGCTC
>CAYORY010000169.1:0-4451 GCA_964406435.1 uncultured Roseivirgaceae bacterium
TCAACCATATGTTTAACCTTGGCATCAAGGACGTGGAATTCGTGGTTTGCAACACTGATCATCAAGCCCTTGAATCCAGCCCTGTGCAGCATAAGCTCCAGATCGGAGTGAACCTGACCAGCGGACTAGGAGCTGGCGCAAATCCTGAAAAAGGACGCAATGCAGCCTTGGAAAGCAAGGAGGAAATTCGTGAGCTACTCTCCCAGGACACCAAGATGATTTTCATCACGGCAGGAATGGGCGGTGGTACAGGGACAGGTGCTGCTCCGGTGATTGCTCAAGTTGCTCAAGAGTTGGACATCCTCACGGTGGGAATCGTGACCGCTCCTTTTGCTTTTGAAGGGAAAAAGAAAATGGCTGCTGCGGACGAGGGAATTAAACTAATGCGGCAGTACTGCGACACAGTGCTCGTGATCATGAACGATAAGCTCCGGGAGATTTTCGGCAACCTTTCAATCAGTGAGGCTTTCGGTCAGGCAGACAATGTCTTGAACACTGCGGCCAAAGGAATCGCTGAAATCATCACTGTACCAGGTTATGTCAACGTGGATTTTGAAGATGTGAAGACAGTGATGAAAAATTCGGGTCGGGCTGTAATGGGATCGGCAAAAACGCACGGCGAAAACCGAGCCCGACGAGCCGCTGAAGAGGCACTGAATTCTCCGCTATTGAACAATGAAGAAGTCTATGGAGCTGAGCGAATCCTGCTTTCCATCATGTCGGGAACGGAGGCTGAGCTTCAAATGGACGAACTGACAGAAATTACAGAGTACATTCAGGAATTTGCAGGGGAAGAAGCCGACATGATATTTGGTCATGGCGTGGATCCAGATTTGGGTGAAAACATCCGCGTGACAGTGATCGCGACTGGCTATAGCCCTGAAGCTCCAAGTCAAAATGTGGCTACTGAGCCATACCTGAAAAAGGTGGAGCCGGAATTCGAGGAAGAAGTGAAACCAAAGCAGCCGATCAGGGAGGAAGTGGATTTTAATTTCAATGAGGAGTCCATAGTATTTGACCTGGAATCCTCCGATTTCGACAAGGATGAGCAAATCATCCCCATCTCAAATGACCGATCGAAGGAGCCATTTCTTCAACCTTCATTATTTGGAAAAATAGAGGAAGAAGAAGAGGAAGAAAACTTCAGTGTTGGGTTTGAAGAGAAGCGATACTCGTTTGATTTTATCAAAGCAGAGATCAAAAAGGAAATAGAGGAAGAGGAGCAACGTCAGAAGGAGGGCATGGATTTCGATTTCGACATTGAAGGAGATTACGAAATGGAGGAAATGCTCAATGAAGAAGAAGATGCTGACATGGACGACCAGATCGACGAATTGGTTGATGGGCCAGCCATTCCCATTTCACGAAAAGTGCAGCTTATGGAAGAGCGCAAGAGAAGAGAAGATGCGCTAAATGGCCAGCGGCCGGAGTTGAACACCACAGACTTCAAGGAGAAGCTAGATGTACCTGCGTACGAGCGCAAGAAGGTAGCTCTCAAAGAGGTTCCTCATTCTTCGGAGCGCCACATCTCAAGATTCAGTCTGACGGATGACAATCAAATCTTAGGCAACAACAAATATTTGCATGACAATGTAGATTAGGCGGATTGGATTGCTTCGATTATTTCGATGGTAGATTGCTTCGATTTACGATTGATTCGATTGTAGATTTGAGGCAAATTCAATCTAGACTCGAAAAAACCTAAAATCACCTCATGGATAACAAGAGCAAAGAGTTTCTCTACAAATACCTCAACAATGCCGCCCCTACAGGATTCGAAGTAGAAGGCCAGAAAATATGGTTAGACTACATCAAACCGTATGTGGACAGCTACGAAGTGGATACGTACGGAAGCGTCTATGGTGTGATTAACCCGGAAGCTGACTACAAAGTGGTGATCGAGGCACATGCCGACGAGATTAGCTGGTTTGTGAACTATGTGACCAAAGAGGGCTACATCTATGTCGTGAGAAATGGTGGCTCAGACCACCAGATTGCACCGTCGATGAGAGTGAATCTTCATACCAAGAAAGGGCCTGTCAAGGGGGTTTTTGGCTGGCCGGCCATTCATGTGCGCAAGGAAAAAGAGGAGCCACCAACTTTGAAAAATATATGTATCGATGTTGGGGCCGAGTCCGATAAGGAAGTAGAGGAGATGGGCATCCATGTAGGAACTGTAGCCACCTTCGAGGATGAGCTGATAGAGTTAAACGAAAAATACTTTGTGGGTCGGGCATTGGATAACCGTGCAGGAGGATTTATGATTGCGGAAGTAGCCAGGCGAATTTCTGAAAACAAAGTGAAGCTGCCATTTGGGCTCTATGTTGTGAATTCAGTTCAGGAAGAAATTGGATTACGAGGCGCGGAGATGATGGCCCATCGGATTAAACCGAATCTGGCCATCGTGACGGACGTGACGCACGACACACAGTCCCCCATGTACGATAAGAAATCCAGTGGTGATACCACCGCCGGCAAAGGCCCGGCAATCACCTACGGCCCGGCCGTGCAAAACAATGTGAGGGACATGATCATCGAAGTGGCTGAGAAAAATAAGATAGCATTTCAGCGCCTTGCCGCTTCACGATCTACCGGTACCGATACGGATGCATTCGCCTACTCTGATATCGGGGTAGCCTCAGCCTTGATCTCACTTCCGCTGAAGTACATGCATACGACAGTAGAGATGGTGCATAAGGATGATGTGGAGAACGTGATCAAGTTGATCTACGAAACGGTGTGCCAAGTGAAGGCCGGACAGGATTTTAGGTATTTGAAATAATCGAGCTTCTTCAGGGGTTATTCGTCACTGTATATTTTGATGTAGTTTTAAATATGCGGTAAAACACCCATATTTTACCGTACATTTAAATGAATAGTTTAAATTTGCGGTAATGTTTAAGCGAGCACTTTCCGGTAGACTAGAGTTTCTGATGAGGAAATTCCCGGTTATTGGCATCATTGGTCCAAGGCAGGTTGGTAAGACCACTTTCGTGCGGCAACTGAACTTGGGCACTGCCATTTACCTCGATCTGGAATCGGAAATTGACCGAAATCGGCTCACTGATCCCGGATTATTCTTTCGAAACAACAGTCATCAACTGATTATACTAGATGAAATACAGGAAATGCCTGAATTGTTTGCATTGCTCAGATCGATCATCGACGAGGATCGGCGACCTGGGAGATTTATCCTACTAGGGTCAGCGGCTCCTTCATTGATTCGAAAATCGTCTGAATCCCTAGCCGGACGTATAGCATACATTGAAATGGCTCCATTGCTTTTGGCAGAAGTCGGATGGACTATTGAGAATCTCTGGGTTAAAGGAGGTTTCCCTGAAGCGTACCTCGAGCCGGATATTGAGCTCAGTTTTGAATGGCGAAAGCAATTCATAAAAACCTATGTGGAGCGGGATCTGCCTGCGCTTGGCTTGGATGCCAACAGAAGAACGATAACCAATTTTCTCACTATGGCAGCACATAGCAACGGGTCGGTTTGGAATTCTTCGGCAGTTGCAAAATCTCTTGGCATTACTTCTCCAACAGTGAAAAAGTATCTCGACTTTTTGGAAGGTGCGTTTCTGGTGAAGGTACTTGCTCCCTATGCTACCAATGCCAAGAAGAGAATTACGAAATCGCCTAAAGTGTACATTCGGGATACAGGCCTATTGCACGCCCTACTCAACATCCAGGATAAAGGGGGTCTTGAGGGGCATCCGGCTTTTGGCCTTTCATGGGAATCATTTGTCCTGCTGCAGGTAATGGATCATTGTCAGGATACCTTTGACTACCATTTTTATCGAACCCATGACGGCACAGAGATGGATTTGGTACTCACACAGGGAAGTAAACCCGTGATCACCGCGGAAATAAAATATTCATCCGCGCCCAAACGAACCAAAGGAATGGTAGAGGCCATTAAGGATTTGAGCTGCGACCGCAACTTCATTATTACCCCCGGAGTAGATCGATACCCAATTGCGGAGAACCTTGAGGTGATTGGATTAAAGGGTTTTTTGGAGGAATGCCGCCCCTCGGTAATGAATTGAAATTTTAGAAGCTTTTCTGAAGTAAAACTCTTAGAATGGAAATGGCCGATTGCACCGAAGTGACTGTGGCAGTCTCATTTGCTGTATGATATTCAATGGTGGGAATTTGGAGGGTAGTGCCCGTCACATTCCCATTTGTTGCTTCTATCAGCCTGCCGAGTTCCGTGCGACCAAGAGACAGTTCCTTTTCGCCTTTTTCACGCTTTCTCTCATTGGCCTCATCAATGAACAGGTCCTTGAAAATTGTCGAAACATCCATTTCCCGGGTCAGTTCATCCAGTTCCTTGGTCAAGTTTCGATCAAAGGGTGCGGTAGCGTCTTTCCAGCGAAGAATGAGATTTTGCTGGAAGGCTTCTTCGGGGCTGTTAAAAGGACTGGTGTCGAGCACGATTAATCGGTTGG
>CAYORY010000170.1:0-4447 GCA_964406435.1 uncultured Roseivirgaceae bacterium
CAGTCATTATCGGAGTAGGAAACTGCTCATCCTCGCTCATTCAAGGATTGGAATATTACGGCACTGGAGCCAAAGAAACAGGCTTGATAAAAGCTAGCATCGGCGGGTATGCGCCTAAGGATATTGAGATTGTGGGGGCCATTGATGTGGATAAGAGGCTGGTTGGCTTGGATATTTCTGAAGCCATTTTTTCAGGATCGAATACAGCGGCAAAATTTTGTGATGTTCCGAAGAAAGGCGTGACGGTCGTGAAGGGGCATCCTTTGGATGGAGTAGCGCCACACATGAGCGAAAGCTTCCAGGTAGATGAATCTCAAGAGCCTGTGGGTGTGGTGGACTATTTGAAAGCTGTGGGTGCAGAGAGCGCGATTTGTTATCTTCCGGTAGGAAGCGAACAAGCGGCAAAATTCTATGCGCAGCAGTGCCTGGAGGCTGGCGTGAGCTTTATCAACGCCATCCCTGTTTTTATTTGTTCCACCCCCGAATGGGACGAGAAATTCAAAGCGGCCGGCATTCCCTGTGCCGGAGACGACATCAAATCGCAGTTTGGTGCGACATACCTGAATAGAGTACTCGTGGAGAGCCTGATGAGTCGCGGGTTTGAGATTTCTGACCTGTACCAATTGAATGTCGGGGGAAACACCGATTTCCAAAACATGATCGATGAGTCTCGACTGGAGTCCAAAAGAATCTCAAAAACATCGGCTGTAAGTACGCTCTACACAGAAAAAAATCAAGAAGCTCCGGCATTACGGATCGGCCCGAGCGATTTTGTCCCGCACTTGGGCGACAAGAAAATCTGCTATATCAACGTGAATGGGACCCAGTTTGGCGACCTGCCCTTCGAGCTGGAACTGAAGCTCAAAGTGGAAGACAGCCCAAACAGTGCCGGCATTATGATGGACGTCATTCGATACGTAAGAGTGGCACGGGACAAAGGCATGAGTGGTACGGTTCCGGCGATTTCCTCCTTCGGATTCAAACATCCAATAAAAAATGTAGGCGAGCAGGAGGTACTTGAGAATCTGGCTAAGTTTCTTAGCTGACCTTCCCTCTTAGCATGGCCAGGTCTTCAGGTGTATCCACGTCAGACCAAAAATGCCCGGTAACTTCTCTTATCTTGGCGCGACCCGCGGACGCCAAAAGCTGAACCCCATCCGAAATACTCTCGCCTCCATTTTCAAAAGCCCTCTCCAGCACCTCGAATAGGACAGGCTGTGCTATGAACAGCCCGGTATCGTACAGGTCAAAATCGGTCAGACCCTTCCCGATCCTCGCAATACGATCTCCATCACTTTGTACCTTGGTCACATCCTCCAAATCTATGTGCTCGTTCCACCTTCCGGGACGATCCACGATCAGTACTAAGTCCTCTTTGGCGGTGTAATGCACCTTAGACTCTGTCATGAATTCGGGACTGAAATAGTGATCGGCCATGGTATAAAAGAACGTATCTGCTCCGGTCCTCATAGCCCATTCCTTTCCCTTGTGGAGTGAAAGACCGTTTGCGCGTTCGTATTCAGGATTGTGGATCAGCGTTATTTTCTTTCGAAATTCTACAGGCACTCCTGCAAAAAACTCTTCGAGCATTTCGCTCCGATAGCCCGTCACCACACAAAAATTGTCCACACCCAACTCAGCGAATTGTCGGAGGTGCCGTCCCATCAACGTCTCCCCTCCAATCTTGATCATTGATTTTGGGATGCCATTGTCCAGGCGGGTATTCATGCCTGCGGCCAATATCAAACAATTCAGACCAGCCATGTGAACTCCTCCTTTTCTACTTTTTTGTAATCCTGCATGACCGTCGGTTTAGGCTTAAAAAAAGAAATGGCATTCTTTCTTTTTTCCAACGTACGAGTCAAATTATCATGTGATTTGGGCTGAAGAGTTACGCCGATTTGGCTCAGCCGATCTATCATGTTCTTTACCTGAAGATGGGGCTTGATGCCTTCATCAAATCCTCCCACTTCAATCAGCGTATTACGAAACATAGCGATCCGCTTAGGCAGTTTTTTCTTTTTCTCAAAAAGTAGAAGTTGTTCATTTTCTGTCAAAAGTTCTTCCCAGACGAACGTGGACATTCGGGGAGCCAACTTATCGTACGGGCCCAAGGTCATTATTACACTACCTGTAGCCAAGCCAGTGACAAGATTGTGCAATCGCTCGATTTTAGAAGTTTCATACAAAGCGACCTTAAGAAGCCCTCCATTTAAATTTGCACCAGCCATGGACCGAATATCTACACCCCATCGGGCCGGTATGAGTAGGATATATTCCGAATGATCGGCATCCATCCGAATGGCATCAAGATTTTGTTGCAATAGGTTAGGATTCGGTGATTCATTCGGTCGCAAAATCTGGCAAAAGCTAACCCTGGGCGATCGTACTAACCCCGATGTAAATAAGGTCGATCTATACCTCATGGATTAACTTCAATTCAAATGTCCCTTCGCGTGTCGCCATTTGCTTTACTTCCTTGAGCCCAAACTTTTCCTTATTAGCTGTAATACTCCCGGAACTCAAAAGCCTTTTGGCAATAAAGCGGTTATAGGTGCGCATCTCCCGGTAATCCATGCTTTCGGGGGTGTATTTTTCATTCTCCATTGCCTGGTTATAGCGTTCATCCAATTCAAGAATCACTTCGGATCCTCTCATTTCGAGCCTGTTTACCAAGTCCCTGTCCTGAAAGCCCATTTCCAGCAACTCTTCATTGTAACCGCCCACGGCGAAAAAAGCATCTCGACTCGCCGCGATTCTTCCAAATGAACCGTCCTGCTTTTTGCCGGAAAATTGCCAAAGGCAGATGTCATGCGGATAGGACATGAACTGCGTGTAAACGAACATCCCTCCCCGATAGCCAGTGAGATTGTCCCCGTCGAGGTTCACCAGAATCTTGCCTGAAGAAACTCGGTGAGTGGTATTCTTGGCCAGTGGGGCGTTCCAACGATCATTAATTTTTGCCTGAAAATATTTCAAATAGCCCGATTGAATGTCGGGCTTGAAAGTGTCCCAAACCCAGGAAGCCACATCCTCATCGCTTCCGTAATCGGCCAGAATGAACTCAATTTTATCCTGATCCATCCGGTTTGCCTCAAGGTTTTTTGGCAGGGTTTCTTTGATCTGAGAAAGTCTATTCTTGTGAGAAATGCAAAAAGAGACCAGCGGCGAATGGGCAAACTCCTTCATGCTGAAGATGGGCGAGCGCTCGCGTTTCAGCGAACGAAACTCATTGGCCACACTTTTCTTTTTGTTGATCTTAATAATCACGCCTTCTTGAACAGTCCTAAAAACCTGATAAATGTCTCAGCCACAAAGATGGCAATTCTGGCTCCAAGATATCTTTTTTGACGTGATGAATGCGGACGGCTATTTGCAAAATCTACCTTCCACACTCTTTCAAGAAACTCGTCGATGACCTCCCTTTCTCGACACACCATGACTATCTCTTGCTCCAGTTCGTAACTGACAAAATCAAAATTGCTACTGCCAAAAAGCAATGCATCATCATCTATCAAAATAGCCTTGACGTGGGACATTCTTCCTTGGTACAAATGAATGTTCCAGTCCCGGCCAGCGGCAACATCCAAAAGCATTTTGGTCATTATCCCTTTATTGTTCATATCCGGAGTGAGTATATCCACCGGCACATTGACGTGCTTCAGCTCACTGAGGAGAGGGTTGGAGAGGTATGGAGAAATTATTTTGACACTCGATTTTGCGGATTTTATCAGATCAAAGAGGCCTCTGTACAGCGGCTTGCTACAGTTGCCATTCAGCAAATAAAGGAACGAGTCATCAGCGGTGACCACCTTGGACTGGTCGCGCCCTGAGATCGTCGACACCAGATCATCCACAGCACTTTGCACTAACTCCGGGTCGCTGATCTTCACCATGAAATCATGCCAGTGAAAATTGTGATCACTAAAATTAAGTCCGCCCAGGTACAGGGTGTCGTCCACGATGATCAGCTTCTTGTGATTTCTAAATGGATACAGAGCGACATTCCATCTCATCCTATTTGTCACGTGAATATCAATTCCTTCAAAGTGACTTTTCTTCAACAACCGCCTGGTTTCATCCACCTCCAACTTAAAATCAGGGTCAGAGAAATACCGTTTCCCCAAGGCCAATCCATCATTGATATTCACGAGCGAATAGCCATCCACGACCAGTTTCTTCTCCCTGGCAGGCGATTGTTTCACACAAGCCAGCAGCCAGTTTCCTGCCCCATCGCATTCAAAAGTCATCACTTGAATGAGGACTCTTTTTTGCGCACGAGCCATTTCGTATTCAAGTTCACGCTTAAACTCAGATGCATCAATAAAAAATCTGTTGGTGTGAACTTCACTCATCGGGCAAAAAAACCTTTTTCTTTGGATTCGAGGAAGATACCTCAAGTTTGTCATTATGATTTCAGAAGTTACGGGGGGGTGAAAAACCATTT
>CAYORY010000171.1:0-4432 GCA_964406435.1 uncultured Roseivirgaceae bacterium
CATCAACATAGAAGTCATTGATGTGAGAGATCACCTGACGAAATTTTGAGAGGCTATCGTTGACTTCCTCGGTATTTGGCCCGATTCCTCCAGCCATATTTGCGCCAATGAAAATACCCAGCGCTACAGCCAGCGCAATGAAAATTGGTAATCGGATGGCTTGTTTGGAATTAGTATGCTTCACGTTTTATTTATTTGAGCTGTCTTAAAGTAATGTAAGACCTTTGTAAACAGCAAAGAGGTGCAGACAGTTTCTACTTTTTTTTGAATGGCAAGGATACTCGCAATTGATTACGGAGCAAAACGATGTGGCTTAGCTGTCACAGATAATGATCAGATTATTGCAAGCGCCTTGGGTTTTGAACCTCCCGAAAAGCTAATTCTATTTTTAGAAAACTATTTTCAAAAAGAGGAAGTGGAGCGGGTGGTCATAGGTTTTCCCACAAGACTGGATGGGTCAGATACCGATGCTACGGAGTTAGTGAGAGCTTTTGTGAAGAGATTTCAAAAGACTTTTCCTGACAAAAAGATAGTTTTGCACGATGAAACATTCACTTCAAAAATGGCCATGAATGCGATGGTCACGGGAGGGATGAAGAAGAAGAAACGTCGTGAGAAAGGAAATGTGGATGCAGTAGCGGCCACTCTCATCTTGCAATCATACATGGAATCTCGATGATCTACCCGATAGTTTTATTTGGCGACCCGGTGCTGAAAAGAAAGGCACAAACCATAGAAAAGGGTGCACTTGATCTGGATCAATTGGTCGCGGATATGTTCGAGACGATGGATGCAGCCAATGGGGTGGGACTTGCCGCTCCTCAAATAGGTATGTCCATTCGACTTTTTGTTGTCGATACCGAACCTATGGTGGAGGACGATGATGATGAAAAGGGCGTCAGAAAGGCCTTTATAAATCCGGAGATCTTGGAAGAATTGGGCGAGGAGTGGAAGTTTGAGGAAGGATGCTTGAGTATACCTGGGATCAGGGAAGATGTGGCAAGGTTCGACACCATCAAAATCAGGTACCAGGATCAGGAATGGAACGAACATGTCGAAGAAATCGACGGGATACTCGCCAGAGTCATACAGCACGAGTACGATCATATAGAAGGAATACTATTTACAGATCATATCAGCGCCTTCAAGAAAAAATTGATCAAGAATAAATTGGCCAATATCAGCAAGGGCAAGGTTTCGGCCGACTACAGAATTAAGGTTCCAATCAAGAAATGATGGAGACAACAGAGGCGCTCTATTCCAAGTTTTTGCTAAGCACTGGAGTGTCTACCGATTCCCGGACCGTGAAGGAGGGCAATATTTTCTTTGCCCTCAGCGGACCCAGTTTCAACGGCAATGCCTATGCGAAATCCGCTCTTGAGAAAGGGGCCTTGGTCGCCGTGGTAGATGATCAGGACTTCCTTGGGGATGGCTGTGTTTTAGTTGAAAATGCCTTGACCGCTCTTCAGCATTTGGCCAGACATCATCGTGATCATTTTAAGAAGCCTGTCCTAGCGATAACCGGATCGAACGGGAAGACTACTACGAAGGAGCTGGTGCGAGAAGTGCTCGCTCAGAAATTCAACGTTCAAGCCACTGAAGGAAACCTGAACAACCATATTGGCGTGCCGCTCACAATTCTGAAATGGACGGAGGAAACGGAACTTGCCATTGTAGAAATGGGCGCAAATCATCAGAAGGAAATAGCGTCCTATTGCGAGTATACCCGACCTACGCACGGATTGATTACCAATATTGGACATGCTCATACGGAAGGTTTCGGAGGAATTGAGGGGGTGCTTCGGGGTAAAAGCGAATTGTTTGATTTTCTTAGAAAGTCGGAAGGAATCCCCTTTATCAACCAAGACGATGAGAGACTGAGGCACATGACCAAGCGCTTTGAAAACGCTGAGGTCTTTCCATCGGAAGATGTAGAAATTCAGGCCGGCAATCAATTCCTGACCCTGACTATTGGTGGACAAGAAGCAAGAACTAAGCTGACCGGTGGATACAATTTCTCGAATGCAGCAGCAGCGGTTCAGGTAGGTCGTCATTTTGGAGTGAACGATTCGCTAATCATTTTCGCCCTAGAGAAGTATCAACCACAGAATCAGCGCTCTCAGATCATAGAGAAAGATGGGTTCACCATTATCATGGATGCTTACAACGCCAACCCGGACTCCATGAGAGCAGCTATTAATAACCTCTCGACTTTCGAGGGGAGAAAGGTGGCGATACTTGGCGATATGAATGAATTGTCCAATTCGGAGGAGGAACATCGTTCTTTAGGAAAGGAAGTGAGTCAGATGAATTTCGACGAAGTGATTTTGGTGGGTGAGAAGATCAAGCCGGCTTTGGAGTTTGTTCCAAGGGCTAGGCATTTTGGGTCTACAAGCGAACTTGTAGCATCAGGTTTCAAACCACAAACTTCAAGCACCGTCTTGCTCAAAGCTTCCCGTACGATTAGATTGGAAGAACTTCTAAACAGTTTTTAGCATGGACATCAAACAAATACACACTTTCCTGTCTGGTCTTGCTGCCAACAACAGCAAAGAATGGATGGATGCCAACAAGTCAGCTTATCAGACTGCAAAGCAAAATTTCATTGATCTGGTGCAGCATGCTATCAATGTGACAGCACCTAATGATGCGGAAATTGCAGGTGAGGAAGCCAAGAAATGTATTTTCAGGCTGAATAGAGATGTCCGGTTTAGCGACAATAAAGACCCATACAAAACCAACTTTGGAGGGGCGATAGCAAAAGGTGGACGCAAAACAGGAAATCCAGGCTATTACATTCACATCATGCCCGGGAACAACTTTGCAGGAGGGGGCTTGTATCAACCCATGCCTGACGCGCTGAAGAAGATACGACAAGAAATAGATTACAATGCCGATGAACTGCGCAAGATTATAAATTCAAAATCCTTCAAGTCTGTTTTCGATGAACCCTATGACGATCAGGTAAAAACCGCTCCCAAGGAATTTTCTAAGGACAATCCAAATATTGATTTGTTGCGTTATAAGAGCTTTATCTACATGAGAAAATTCACCGATAAGGAGGCACAGTCGCCCGAATTCCCGGTCATGATTCAAGAAACCTTTACAACACTGAAGCCTTTTCTAGATTTCTTGCGCAGAGGGTTAGATTGATAAACACATCCGCTTACATTTGATGCAATATGAAAAAGACTGTTGCACTCCTGACACTGATAATCGCACTTTCCTCATGCGAGATTCTCCAATCCATTCCATTGGAATATCCGATAACTGGCGGTCCTGATAATGTAGCTGGACTCAAGGAAGCTCTGAATGTGGGGGCCCGTCTCGCTTCAAAAGAGTTGAGCTCCAAGGACGGGTATTTTGGAAGTGAATTGTACAAGATCCCACTGCCAAACGAGATTCAATCCAAGATCACTTCTTTCAAGAAAATGGAAATTGATGTTTTTGGACTAGCCAAATTGAAGGGGGGAGATTTGTATTCTTTAGGCAATTCCACACTTGGTATCAAAAGTCTTCAGAGCATAGAAGATGAGCTGATCCTTGGCATCAACAGGGCGGCTGAATCCGCAGCGAAGGAGGCAGTGCCCATTTTTACAAACGCCATTTCAGGCATCACTTTCAATGATGCCAACAAGATTTTGTTTGGTGGTCAAAAAGACGCGGCAACCGAATTCTTGAAAAAGAATACCTATTCAAGTCTTGTGAACACCTATCAACCAAAAGTGTCGGCAGCCATTTCCTCGGTGCAAGTGAATGGAAAAAGTGTAGAAGCGCTCTATGAAAAGTATGTGACGGAGTATAATAAGATTCTGTCCAAAGAAGTACCTACAGGGTTGCTATCGAAGAAGTCCATAGCTGATATCACCAATCTGAAACGAATAGAAAATGTGAATTTGTCAGAGTTTGCCACTCAGAAAGGGCTCGATGCATTATTCGCTAGGGTAGAAAAAGAAGAAGCCAATATTCGAAACAACACGGCGGCCAGAGTGTCTCAGATACTGAAGGACGTTTTTGGGCAGTTGGATTAAGCCAAAAAAATCGCGACATGTTCGGGGTGATGTTCTGCGGGCTGAGGGATTAGCTCATACGCGCAGGCATGCGCTCGCCCCCTCGTGATCCCTCAACGGAACTACTTCGAATGATCTAAAACAAAAAAACCTGCCATGAATGACAGGTCTTTTACTTGTGTGGGCGCTGAGGGATTAGCTCGTACGCACAGGCATGCGCTCGTCCCCTCGTGATCCCTCAATGGAACTAATTCGAGTGATCTAAAACAAAAAAACCTGCCATGAATGACAGGTCTTTTACTTGTGTGGGCGCTGAGGGATTCGAACCCCCGACCCCCTCGGTGTAAACGAGGTGCTCTGAACCAGCTGAGCTAAGCGCCCAAAATTTGGGAGTGCAAATGTATCATTTTTGGGATTTTATA
>CAYORY010000172.1:0-4430 GCA_964406435.1 uncultured Roseivirgaceae bacterium
TGCCCCAGGGACTCCCACCGACGCCCCCCTCCTTCAACCGGAGATGCTCTACCAGCTGCGCTAACGAATCATCCTTCTATATAAAATGAAATGCAATTTAAAGCCTCGGCTGTAAATTGCGGTTGCAAAAATAGGCATCTAGATATTAAATCCAACATGAACAGGAAATTAAACCTCCTTATATTTTCTATACTTCTTGTGAGCCTGCTTTTTGAGTCTTCTGCTCAGCAGTCCAATCTGGATCTAGGGGACTCGCTTTTCCTGAAGAAGAAGTACACTGAGGCATTTGAATTGTATCATACTTCCTTCCAAAACGGGGAGGCATCTCCAAGTATGTTCCTGAAAATGGCCTTCATCAAAGAGGGGTTGGGTGATTACGTTCATGCCCTCTACTATCTGAGTAAATACTATACCCTAACCTCTGACAAATCTGTTTTGATGAAAATGTCAGAACTGGCCTCTGAAAATGGACTGTCTGGCTACCATGTGGGTGACGCAGCTTTTTTTGAAACTGCTCTTCTCCGGTTCGATTCGGAGATCCAGCTTTTTCTCGGAGGGCTGTCGCTGTTGCTCCTTGTCCTCACCCTCAAGTCCAGGAAGGAAAATTTGCCCATTGGACTACCGATAATTCAGGTCGTGGTTCTGGCATGTTTGCTCAGCGTCTCAAATGATTGGGTGAAAGAAGATCGAGCGATTATTGAAGAATCCACGATATTGATGTCAGGCCCTTCGGCTGCAGCTGAACCGATAGAACAGGTCAAAAAGGGACATCAAGTCGAGATTTTGGAAGAGTCGGACGTTTGGGCTACTATCAAGATGGATGATGAAATTGCCTACATCCGAAAATCAAAATTGCTTAAGCTCTGAATTCAGTAACCAAAGTGAAAAAAGGGCTAAGGGAGACTTAGAAAAGTATATCGTCCTGGGTTTGTAGAAAGGATGTTATTTGAGAGGTGAATCTGGCTCTCTGGCCATCACATTGTAGACAATTTGATCCATCTTACCGGGGAACCACTTGTTTAGGAACACGGCCCATCTTCCCTGTGAGGTCAAAATCAAATCGCGTTTCTTCTTTTTCATAGCCATGAACACATGCTCGGCTACTTCCTCAGGCGGCATCAACTTTCCTTCGTTGAGCGGAGACTCTGCCTGAGGATTGCCATCTGCACCCAGGGCTTGTTTACGGATGTTCGTGCCGGTAAAGCCCGGGCAAGCCACCAAAATATGCACCCCCTTTTTCATCACTTCCGTCCGTAGGGCTTCATAAAAGCCCTGCATGGCGTACTTCGATGCGGTGTAGGCGGTTCTGGCAGGAGTGCCCCTCCATCCATTTATTGAGGAAATACCGATGATCGACCCTTGGGACTCGATGATGTGAGGCAGGGCAAACTTCGTAGCGAAAAGTGTCCCCCTGAAATTGACGTCCATCACCTTCTCAAAAACGGCCAGGTCTGCATCTTCAAAGAGCGCTCGCATGGAAATGCCCGCATTGCAAATTAGCACATCAATTTTTCCATATTTCTCAACCGTCTCATTGATCAGTTTTCTGTTGTCTTCCAATGAGGCGGCATCCAGGCGAAGACCTAAGAAGGGCACATTCATTTCAGCGAGGCGTTCCTCCACCTCATTCATTCTGTCTTCATTGCGCCCGGTGAAAACCACTGCATAGCCTTCTTGGGCATACTTCAGCACCAATGCACGGCCTATGCCGGAGGATCCACCGGTTATCACTGCTACAGGTCTGTTCATGGATTCGATTTTTCTTTCAGGCTGCAAGGCTATTTATTTGCGAATGTACGTTAAGTTGGAACTCAAGATCATCAATATCAACATGCGGATCGCCTTTTTTGCTTTAATCTTCCTCTACTTTTGTTCGTCATATGGCCAGTTACTCAAGGGGCGAACCATGTCTTCTTCTGGTGAGCCGCTACCCTTCGCTACCCTTCATATCAAAGGCACCACACTTGGAACGACAAGTAATGCAAATGGTTTCTACCAGTTAAAGCTAAAGGAAAAGGGAAAATATTTCTTTGTTGTACAGCACATTGGGTTTCAAAAGATAGAGAAAGAACTAATAATAGACGAGGTACTTGAAGAGGACTTTATACTTAGCCCTGAGGTGCTGGAGCTTAGGGAAGTGGTAGTGTCTTCTGATAGCGAGGATCCGGCCTATCGGGTCATAAGGAAAGCCATAGAGAAAAGGAAGTATTATGAGAAGGAGGTGAAGGCTTACCTCTGCGATGTGTACATCAAAGGTGTGCAGCGACTGGACACCTTCCCAGACAAAATCTTTGGGGTGAAGCTTGACTTGGATACGGGCATTGTCTACCTCTCTGAGTCTATTTCTGAGTTGAAATTTCAGCAGCCGAACCAGATCAATGAGCGGATGATTTCCTCCAAAGTCAGTGGTAACAATAGGGCGTTTAGTTGGAATCAAGCATCGGACATGCTGATCAATCTATACGAAAACTCATTCGTCATTGATGGCCTGAGCGAACGGGGTTTTGTGTCGCCCATCGCTACCAACGCCATGCTTTTTTACGACTATGAACTGAAGGGAGTCATTCAGGAAGACGATCGGTTGATCAACAAAATCAAGCTGCTACCCAAGCGAAAAAACGATCCGGTGTTTGACGGGTACATCTACATAGAAGAGAATACCTGGCGTATCCACAGTGTGGATGCTCTTTTGGTCAAATCCAGGGGCATTGAATTTGTGGATTCACTCACCTTGCATCAGGTTTTTGCACGGGTAGAAAATGACATCATGATGCCGTTTTCTCAGCGGTTTGGGTTTCAGTTTGATGTCTTCAAGATCAGAGGCAGTGGCTATTTCAATGCCATATATTCGAACTACAAAATCGAACCGAATTACGAACTCATCAATGAAAATAGGCCAGCCGGGAGTGCCCCTTTGTTTGCCAAGAAGGAATTCACCAATGAAATAATGAGGGTAGAGGAGGGGTCTAATGAAAAGGATTCGGCGTATTGGGCAAGCGTGCGGCCTATACCGCTTAGCGCGGTGGAGATCAGGGATTATGAAGTGAAAGACAGCATCAGTGTGGTGAAGGAGAGTAAAGAATATCAGGACTCTGTGGACGTAGAAAAAAATAAAATCACGGCTGGTAAAATCTTATTAGCCGGCCATACGATCAGTCGGACGTACGAAGGAAAGCGATACGATTTTCCTTCCGCTATCCAAGCGATTCAATACAACACCGTGGAGGGATTTGCCTTGGATTTTCGTTTCGGCTACAGATTCTACACTGAAGACGATCGAATGAAGTACCGCATAAGTCCTTCGGTTCGCTATGGTGTATCCAATGAAAAATTTCACGCGAAGACGGACATCTATTACCGAAAATTGGATCAGAAATTCACTTCCTTTTTTGGAGGTGGGGGCAGGTATGTGAGCCAAATCAACGAATCGAACCCCGTGGCGCCATTCAGTAACACCGTCACAGCGCTGTTCTTTGGCGAGAGCTTTGTGAAGCTTTTTGAAAAAGGGTTTGTATACGGTGGGTTCCAGCAGGAGCTTGTCAATGGTTTACTCTTTACTGGGCGACTAGAGTACGCCAATCGAACGCAGCTTTTCAACACTGCCGACTTCAGTTTCTCCGATTCGATAAACTTCCAACCCAACCAACCGATCAATGCGGAGTTATCGGACACCTCCTTTCCGGCTCATCAAGCTTTGGTTGCAGATTTTACTTTCAGAATCAGGTTTGGCCAGAAATACCAGACTCGCCCGGATCGAAGACTTATCTACAAGCCGAAAACCCCGGAGATTTTCGTGCGGTACAAAAAGGGACTCCCGGTCTTGGGAAGCGACGTGAATTTCGATCAAATGGAGATCTCCGTGACAGATGATATCCGCTTTGGGTTAGTGGGCGTGAGTGAGTGGCATGTGAGCACGGGCGGCTTCCTTAACAAAAGGGAGCTACCCTTTATCAATTACCAGCATTTCAATGGCAACAGGCTGTGGTATGCCCGAGCAGATGGTTTGCGGCAGTTTCAACTTTTGGATTACTACCAATACTCTACCAGAGGGAAATATTTTGAGGCTCATTACGAGCACCACTTCAATGAGTTTATTTTGAATAAAGTGCCGCTGATCAGAAATCTGAATTGGCAGACGGTGGCCTCTGTCCATTATCTCACCACCAAGGCAGCAGGTGATTATTGGGAATTTGGCGTGGGCATTGAGCATATTTTCAAGTTCCTCCGGATCGACTATTTCCGAGCCGTGCAAAATGGCCAATTGGATAGCCCGGTGGCCAACCAGGCTATCCGTTTTGGGTTTGGTTTCTAGCGCTTCTGGATCGTCACCGTTTCATTGATCCAGCAGCCGACGGTGATCGGGTCTCCCTCCTTGCTGTTTCGCGTGAAAATATCAGCTGCCGCCGGGCATTGCTCCTTAGCGGCCGCAA
>CAYORY010000173.1:0-4412 GCA_964406435.1 uncultured Roseivirgaceae bacterium
TAAATATTCGGAGTAATCAACGTGTTTGTTCTCAAGAAAGCAAACTCCCTTTTCCTACAATTTTCTTCCAAAGAAGACCGTGAGTTGGCCAACAATTTCGGCCGAATTACAGGCAAGCAGCCCATTAACCTCGGCTTGTATAAGCAGGCAGTGAGCCACAGTAGTGTGGCAAAAAAAAACAAGGGAGGAATCAAAGACTCATACGAACGTCTCGAGTATCTAGGGGACGCTATTTTGGGAATGATCGTGGCGGAATTCCTCTTTACAAAATACCCCTTCAAAGAGGAGGGTTTTCTCACCGAATTACGGGCTAGAGTCGTAAGCCGAGAGGCACTCAATCTACTCTGTCAAAAGATTGGCCTTGCGACATTTATCAGGTATAATCAGCAAAATGGCCCTAAGCATAAATCGGTTTTTGGTGATGTGATGGAAGCCTTGGTAGGGGCTTTTTATTTGGATCATGGATTTGCTGCCACTAAAAAATTCGTTTTACAAAGACTTATTCTTCCTCACTACGATTTTGAGGAATTGCTAAACACAACCTACAATCATAAGAGTAAAATCATCGAGTGGGCGCAAAAGGAAAGTAAGGAAATTGAATTTGCGGTGGTAGAGGAGAGAGGAGAAAACTCAGACCAATTCGTGATCGAGGTGGTGGTGGATGGTGAGTCAGTGAGCAGGGGATTTGGTTACAACAAGAAGAAAGCGGAGCAGGATGCTGCCCGAAAGTCATTGAAGTCACTTGATATTTTGCATTCATGAGAGTGGGTGGAGCAGCTCTAAATCAAACGCCGTTGGACTGGGAGGGCAATGCGCTACGAATTGCTTCGGCAATAGAAGCAGCACGCCAGAGTGGCGTAGAATTGCTTTGTCTCTCGGAGTTATCCATCACAGGCTATGGATGTGAAGATATGTTCCTTCACCCTTGGGTAGCTGAAAAATCACTTGATGTTCTCTCGGATTTAATTCCTAAGTCGAAGGGCATTGGTGTAGCAATAGGGCTTCCAATTCGGATAAAGAACGAGGTTTTTAATTCTTTGGCGTTTGTCGATGACGGAATGCTTGTAGGCTTCTACTGCAAACAACATCTCCCAAAAGAAGGCATCCATTACGAGCCAAGGTGGTTCGAGGAGTGGCCAGTCAATGTTATTTCGGAGATTGAATTTGATGGAGAAACCTTCCCCATTGGTCATATCACTTCTGACTTCAAAGGCAAGAAAGTAGGTTTTGAGATTTGTGAAGACGCATGGGTCGCTGACAGGCCGGCTCTTCATTGCGAAGAAAAAGCGGACATCATTTTGAATCCGAGTGCCTCTCATTTTGCTTTTGGAAAATTTCAGAGACGAAGGGAGATCATACGATCCAGCTCAGCGATTTTTCAGTGCGTGTACGTGTATGCGAACCAACTTGGAAATGAAGCCGGACGAGTGATTTATGACGGAGATGTGATGGTTGCGCAGAAAGGTGAGATGCTCGCCACGGCTCGTAGACTTTCTTTTTCTGACTATTCCCTGCAATCAGTGGAGGTAGATTTTGATGATGTGGGAAGGAGTGAACGAAAGTTGGTGGATCAGATCACGGAGAAAAATGAGGAATTCCCGCAGGCTGTGAGTTTGGCTCTTTTTGACTATTTGAGAAAAAGCCATAGCGACGGATTTGTATTATCGCTGAGTGGAGGTGCCGACTCCAGCACGATTGCAGTGATGGTGGCCGAGATGGTCAAGCGTGGAATCACTGAGCTTGGGGGCGTTCCTTTCTGTTTGAAACTTGGGCGAAATGACAACTCGATTCCTGACCTGATGAAAAACCTGCTAACCACGGCCTATCAGGGAACGGTAAACTCTTCTGATCAAACATTCGAATCTGCCAAAGCTCTAGCTGAATCTATCGGAGCTACTTTTTATCAATGGGAAATTGATGATCAGGTTGCAGGTGCGCAAGAAAAAATCGAGAAGTCAATTGGTAGAAAACTTACTTGGGAGAAGGACGATATCACACTTCAAAATATCCAGGCTAGATCCAGATCACCGATCATTTGGATGCTGGCCAATTTGAAAAACTCTCTGTTGCTGGCTACTTCTAATCGGAGTGAAGGTTCAGTGGGCTATGCCACGATGGATGGTGATACGAGTGGGAGCATCTCGCCAATAGCTGGGGTGGACAAGGTTTTCATCCGAGAATGGCTGAAGTATGCGGAGACAGAGCTGGGCTATACGGCTCTGAGCCATGTAAATGGTTTGGCACCAACTGCTGAGCTACGTCCGCAAGATCAGACCCAGACGGACGAGGAGGATTTGATGCCCTACGAGGTGCTTCAGAGCATTGAAAGAATGTTCGCTTTGGAGAAACTAAGCAAGGCTGAGATCACAAAAAAAATAGCAGACAATTATTCAGCCGAAGAGGCGAACGAATGGGTAGAAAAGTATTTCCGTCTCTGGAAGCGCAACCAGTGGAAGCGCGAGCGATTTGCACCAAGCTTTCATCTGGACGATTACAACCTGGATCCAAGATCATGGTTTAGGTATCCGATTTTGAGCGGCCGTTAGGCTCTTATGAATTCGAAATCGTATTGATGAATCTGTTTGTCGGCGGTGATAAGGGGAATCTTTTCGACGATTGACTGAGCAATGAGCATTCTATCGAATGGGTCTCTATGGATTAAAGGCATATTTATGCAGTATTCGGCATGTGGAGTTGTAAGATTTAAGGGGTTGAATATGCCGGTTTCCAATAAATCCTGAAAATTTATTTCCACATTCAACTTCCCGAGTTTTCGCTTATGTTGTATCTCAAAAACGCTAATGGAACTTATGAATAACTCACTTTCCGATATCAATGCTTTTGTATCTCTAGACAATATCGTAGGCTTGACCAAGAGCCAGAGTATTATATGTGTATCGAGTAATAACCTCACGTTTCCGGGAAAA
The DNA here is from genome assembly GCA_964406435.1 of uncultured Roseivirgaceae bacterium. Taxonomy (GTDB): domain Bacteria; phylum Bacteroidota; class Bacteroidia; order Cytophagales; family Cyclobacteriaceae; genus JAAEPI01. The sequence goes on from CAYORY010000173.1 coordinate 2,928, forward strand.
TTGGGGAGTTATTGATTGAATCCGCTATTTCCTTGTTGGTTTCTTCACTGTCCCAGCTATCGTCTAACTCGAACTTTCCTTCATACAGGCCAAATGGGAAGGACTTCTTCTTGCCGGTTGTGGCCTTGATTTCGGCTACCACCTGCTTGCCTCGGGCGATGTAAACCGTCTCCCCGTCTTCTACCAACTGGAGAATCTTAGATAGATTGGTTTTGGCCTCATGTACTTTGTACGTTTTCATTACTTAGCTAAGTTAGCTAATAAGTAGCTGAATGGTAATTTAACAATCGTGGTTTTTTATTGACCTATAGCTGTAATAATTTCAAGGAAAATTGAGACTCATAGGTTGATGAAGAAAAAGAACTCGGCACTAAAACGATCACTGCTCATCGTGGCTTTCCTTGCCGTCAGTTCTTATTTTGTACTGGAGGTATTTAACCGAATGACCAACCCTGACCTGGATATTTCTATCAATACGAGTGGAATTGGCCAAGCGGTTTTAGATGCGCTTGTGGATATTGTGAAGTCACTATTGAATCCTGAGAGGAGGTCTTAGTTATGAAGTCTTTTTATCCGCCAATATCTGACAGAGAGACAGATCAATTGATCGAAATGGCTCATTGCAAAAACAGGGATGTTTGGCAATTGGAAGCAACAAATCAGGCTAGGATGGAGCTTAAGAGAAGAAGGATATCACTCGAATATCAAGAAGAAGTTCTTAATGCAAAATGGCGAGCTGATGATAGAATTGAGCGATGGGAAAGAAGAACACAAGAAATGAATAAAAAAATTAGTTATCCAAAATGGGAAATGATTGTCATTTTTCTTTTTGGACCTCTAATGTTTTTTCGACCCCATATCTTCAATAATCACACTTTGTTTTCACTTTATGAGGACAAATTTTATTTAAAGCTTAAACAGAGAATTTTGCTATTGTTAGTCAGCTTTTTATCATGGTTGCTCTTCATTCATTTTGCACTTTAATGCTGTTAACACATAACAAATTTTCAGGTCACCCCATCTTCCTATACTTAATCCTCGTGGGTTCTTTATCTCCGAGTCGTTTCTTCCGGTTTTCCTCATAGTCTGAGAAGTTACCCTCAAACCAATAGACCTGAGAATTGCCCTCAAAGGCCAAGATGTGGGTAGCAATCCGATCTAGGAACCAACGGTCGTGAGAGATAACCACCGCACAGCCACCGAAATTTTCTAGTCCTTCCTCTAGGGCACGCAGGGTGTTTATGTCCAGGTCGTTCGTTGGCTCATCTAGAAGGATCAAGTTTGAGCTTTTCTTCAGAGTGAGCGCCAAATGCACACGGTTTCTCTCTCCTCCTGAGAGCATAGCTATTTTTTTCTCCTGATCTGACCCGCCGAAATTGAATTTGCTCACATACGCCCTAGCGTTCATTTCTCGACCGCCCAAGTCGATGATTTCATTGCCTTCAGAAATCACTTGATAAACGGATTTGTTTGGGTCCAGCTGGT
>CAYORY010000174.1:0-4402 GCA_964406435.1 uncultured Roseivirgaceae bacterium
CTCTTGGTCAAAGAATGATGGAGATTTCGTAGAGATGGATGAAATCATCTGCGAGTTGGAGTCTGACAAGGCCACTTTCGAAGTAACGGCAGAGACATCCGGCAGGCTGTCTATCAAAGCCCAAGAAGGTGACACGCTGGAGATTGGAGGATTGCTGTGCGAGATTGATGACAGTGCATCCAATAACACTTCCTCCGAAAATAAACATGAATCAAAACCAGCAGTTGATGGACCGAAGGCAACAGGCAAAGTGCATGAAATGACCGTTCCGGCTGTTGGAGAGTCTATTACGGAAGTTGTACTTGGCAGCTGGCAAAAATCTGATGGGGATTTTGTGACACTGGATGAAAATATAGCGGAGATCGAATCGGACAAGGCCACTTTCGACCTCACTGCAGAAGCAAATGGCATTTTGAGAATTGCTGCTCAGGAAGGAGATACACTTCAGATCGGTGACTTGATTTGCAAAATTGAAGTGATGGACGGTGCTCCTGAATCAGCTAGCAACAAGCCTCAAGCGACTGGCTCAGAAAAAGCCACTGCGTCCTCAAACGAGACCTACGCAACTGGCCATGCCTCCCCTGCTGCGGCTAAAATTCTTTCAGAAAAAGGAATTTCTGCTGATCAGGTAAAAGGAACAGGCGTAGATGGCCGCATCACTAAAGAGGATGCTCAAGCTGCTCAAAAGTCAGCGCCCGCTTCGAAGGAAGTAAAGAAATCAGAGGCCCCACAATTCGAAGCTCCGTCCTTCTCAGGAGGAATCAGCCGAGAAGATAGACGTGAGAAAATGTCAGCCTTGAGAAAGACTGTCTCTCGACGTTTGGTTTCTGTGAAGAACGAAACAGCCATGCTCACCACATTCAATGAGGTGAACATGAAGCCTATCATGGATCTGCGAAAAAAATACAAGGATGAGTTCAAGGAGAAGCACGGCGTTGGGCTTGGGTTTATGTCATTCTTCACTAAAGCATGTACCGTGGCTCTTCAAGAATGGCCGGCAGTGAATGCCAAAATTGACGAGAATGAAATTGTCTATTCTAACTATTGTGATGTGTCCATTGCAGTTTCTGCTCCTAAAGGTTTGGTAGTTCCGGTGATCAGAAATGCAGAATCTCTGGATTTCGTAGGAATTGAAAAAGAGGTGATACGATTGGCAACTAAGGCAAGAGACAACAAACTCAGCATCGAGGAAATGGAAGGCGGAACATTCACCATCACGAATGGTGGCGTGTTCGGGTCTATGATGTCAACGCCAATCATCAACGCACCTCAATCGGCGATTTTAGGAATGCACAACATCGTGGAGCGACCGATGGCTGTGAATGGCGAAGTGAAAATATTACCGATGATGTACGTGGCGCTTTCTTACGATCACCGCATCATTGACGGACGAGAAAGTGTGAGCTTTTTGGTGAGAGTGAAGCAATTGTTGGAGGATCCAACGCGCTTGTTGCTTGGAGTATAAGGTACTAAAGAACAAAGTACAAGGAGAGCAACATGCATCGTTATAAGGAATTGATGGTTTGGCAAAAGGCAATGGATTTGACCCAGCAGATTTATGAACAAACCGCCAACTTTCCTGCAGATGAGAAATTTGGGTTGGTTTCTCAGATGCGCCGTTGTTCCGTCTCGATAGCTTCAAATATTGCCGAAGGTGCTGGACGAAACTCAAACGGAGAATTCAATCAGTTTTTAGGAATTGCTCAGGGATCGGCATTTGAATTAGAAACACAGGTGCTCTTAGCGACGAGGATGAATTTTCTAGAACCAGAGGTTGGTGAATCGCTCATTGAGGAAATCACATCAATCTCAAACATGATATTCAAACTAAAACAAAACTTAAAGTCCTAGTACTTTGTACTGGGATACTTAATACATGCCAATATGGATTATCAAGTAGTAGTTATCGGCTCAGGCCCTGGCGGGTATGTCGCAGCAATCAGATGTGCGCAGCTAGGCTTCAAAACGGCCATCATTGAAAAATACGACACCCTCGGCGGCACGTGCCTGAATGTGGGCTGCATCCCTTCCAAGGCGCTTTTGGACTCCTCGGAACATTTTCACAATGCCGAGCACACCTTCAAAACACACGGTATCGAGATCAACAAACCGAAGGTGAATATCGAGCAGATGATCGCTCGAAAGGCGGATGTCGTGAGCCAAAATGTGGAGGGCATTGCCTACCTGATGAAGAAAAACAAAATCGATTTGTTTACCGGTGTTGGGTCATTTAAGGACAAGAATACCATCAAGATCGACGGTAAGGACAAGAAAGAAATCACTTCTGAAAAAATCATCATCGCTACTGGCTCAAAACCAGCCAGTCTTCCATTTATTGAGCTGGACAAAGAACGAGTGATCACCAGCACCGAAGCACTTGAATTGAAAGAAGTACCGAAGCACCTGATCGTCATTGGCGGTGGTGTGATTGGCGTGGAGCTTGGTTCTGTGTATGCTCGGCTGGGCGCGAAGGTTTCTGTGGTCGAATATCTTGACAACCTGATCCCATCCATGGACAGCACGATGGGTAAGGAGCTGCAGAAAGTCCTGAAGAAAGAAGGCTTTGAAATGTACCTGAGCCACAAAGTGACGGCTGTCGAGCGCAAGGGCAATAACGTCACCGTGAAGGCGGAAAACAAAAAAGGAGAATCCGTCGAATTGAAAGGCGATTATGTACTCGTTTCTATCGGACGAAAGCCATACACCGGGGGACTTGGCTTGGAAAACGCCGGAGTGAAAGTCGACGAACGAGGACGAGTGGAAGTGGACGAACACCTCAAAACCAATGTGGACAATATCTACGCTATCGGTGATGTGGTGAAAGGCGCGATGCTCGCCCACAAGGCAGAGGAAGAAGGTGTGTTGGTGGCAGAGCAACTAGCCGGACAAAAACCTCACATCAACTACAACCTGATCCCAGGCGTAGTATACACCTGGCCAGAAGTGGCTTCAGTGGGACACACCGAAGAGCAACTCAAGGAAGAAGGACGAGCGTATAAAACGGGTAAGTTCCCATTCAAGGCGCTTGGACGAGCACGAGCCAGCATGGACATGGATGGCTTGGTGAAAATCCTTGCCGACAAACAGACGGATGAAATCTTAGGCGTGCACATCATTGGCGCAAGAGCGGCTGATATGATTGCTGCAGGTGTAACGGCCATGGAATACCGAGCTTCTGCTGAGGACGTCTCACGTATGAGTCACGCTCACCCTACATACATGGAAGCCTTCAAAGAGGCATGTCTGGATGCGACAGAGGGTAGGCCGATTCATAGTTGAGACGTTATGGTGTAGTTCCATTATCTCTCCGGAAAAGTACTCGGCTCCATCGTGTCAATAAAGAGCAAGGCATCAAAGACTTTGGCCCAGTCTGCTTCCAAGACAGGATAATGAGCCAATCCCGCCATTTTGAAAGGGCCTGCGTCGGCACTTTGCAAGTCCACAAAGCAAGTGGTCTGACCGAAATTGTGGAGATAAGCCTCCAGACTTTTCTTGTCTCGCGATGCAATGTATGTCACCTCGAACCCATGACCAATATTCGTCCTAGTACCCTGATAATTCACTGTCCCAATCGAGTAGACTTCATCCTTGCCTAACATCTCCACCAGATAATCCCCGGTCACACGGACACCTTCATAATCATACTTTTTATATGCTTTCACTGAACTAAGGTCTTTAGCCGCATGGAAGTTGGCAAGCCACAAAATCATTTTTCTATCCTTATATTTTTCATCCAGAAGCGATTTAACATTTAGCGCCATGGTACTGTCTCTAGGGTTTGCCTTGAACCAATTCCTTTTGGTGTGAATTGCCGGATTCCACCATTCGGTAGCCTGAATTTTCAAGCCTTGTAGTACCCTTAACCAAAAGGAGGATTCTGTGCCATTCCTTTTTCCAAGTGCGTCCGACAGCTTATCGATAGATTCTAAAAACTGCACCTTTACTTGAGCATCAGGGGCTTTTGAAGCGCGGTATTTCATCAAAAATTTGAGCCCATTTTCAAAGCCCACAAGTTCGATTCCATGTTGCCGTGTGATGGAGTCAACGGAAGCCAGAAAGCGCTCCATATCCCTAAAATTGTCGAAGCTGTCGAATCCGGTAAGCGTTAGCCTCTCAGATTCGATGTAGTCGAAAAGAGTTTGATTCTCATTGGACTCTCGCCACTGATAAAGTAGGCTTGTTTTTGGATCTTTGGCTGTTTCAAGCGTGAACATTCCGGCTTCAAAGGCAACCATATCAAAACCCATTTCCTGATGCAGAAATTTTATGAGCCGGGATTTCAGCAAAAAAGTCGAACCATCTCCATGTTCCAACTCACCCAAAAGAACAAGTTTTCTATCACCAATTTTTTCCTTTAAAAACTGGAGGTCGGCGAAATCTTCGTTAGTGGGATCTACTGAGG
>CAYORY010000175.1:0-4397 GCA_964406435.1 uncultured Roseivirgaceae bacterium
CATCATTGGTAAATCGCTTGATTCCCCAGCGCATGGATTGCTCCGTGTGAGTGGAGGCTTCATCCGCCGGACCAAACATCATCAATGCAGGCCACCACCAACGATTCAGAGCATCCTGAGCCATTTCCTTTTGCTCCTTTGAACCCTTGCAGAGTGTGAGCATGATTTCAAATCCTTGTCTTTGGTGGAAAGATTCTTCCTTGCATACTCTCACCATTGACCGGGCATAAGGCCCATATGAAGCTCGACAGAGCGGCACCTGATTCATGATCGCCGCACCATCCACCAGCCAACCAATGGCACCCATGTCAGCCCATGTAAGTGTGGGGTAATTGAAAATGCTGGAATATTTGGCCTTGCCCGAATGCAACTCTTCAAACAACTCATCTCGCTCCACACCGAGAGTCTCCGTGGCGCTGTAGATATACAGGCCATGCCCAGCCTCATCCTGAACCTTTGCGAGAGCGGCGGCCTTTCGTCGAAGCGTAGGAGCTCGAGTGATCCAATTGGCCTCCGGCAACATCCCCACTATCTCGGAATGCGCATGCTGCGACATTTGCCGAATCAGCGTTTTGCGGTAGTTGTCCGGCATCCAGTCCTTCGGTTCAATTCGGATGTCCTTGTCAATTTTGTCGTTGAAATGGTCTTCAAGTGCTTTGATGTCCATGGCTTGAATATTAAGAGGATTCAAAGATAATCAATGAAACTAACAGTTGTTAGTTTGCAAAACACTTATGGCTTGCAAGAAGTTTCGAATGCTAGATCTCTCCCTCTGACTTTGCAATCAAGGTAGCGACAGTGGCATCACCCGTCACGTTCACCACGGTTCGGCACATGTCGAGGAAACGATCGACCGGGAAGATGATAGCCACCCACGCAGGATTCAACCCGACAGATTGCAGCACCACGATCATCATGATCAAGCCGGCACTTGGAACAGCCGCCGCTCCGATAGATGCCAAAGCCGCAGTGAGCACAATGGTCAGTTGCTGAGCGATGCTCAAATCAACGAGATGTAGTTGCGCCATGAAAATCACCGCCACAGCCTGATGAAGACTGGTTCCGTCCATGTTCACCGTGGCGCCAATAGGTAGCACGAAGCTTGAGATTTTCTTCGGAACGCCAAGGTTCTTCTCCACGCATTCCATCGTCACTGGCAAGGTGGCTGCACTCGAGCTGGTTGAAAAAGCTAGGAATTGCGCCGGGCTGATGTTCTTGAAAAACTGCTTGTAATTAAAGTTTTTGGTAAACAGTTTCAAAATGAGTGGGTACAAAACGAACACCACGAAAAACAATCCACCTAGCATGGTCAGCGAATAGGATCCCAAGCCTAGAAAAATTTCAAAAACTTCAGCGGGACTATCAGCCATTTTGGCCACCACTCCGGCGAGCAAGGCAAAAACAAAAAACGGGGCGGCCTTCATGACTATATCCACCATTTTTAGGAAGACGGCATTAATCCCCTCTATCAGCTTGATGACCGGAGCTCCTGATTCGTTAGGGATCAGAGCCAAGGTCACCCCGAAGAAAATGGCAAAGAAAATCACTTGAAGCATTAGCTGATTGTTGGAGATGGAGAGGATGATATTCTCAGGCACCATATCCACTACGAACTGCAGCGGACTGCCGCTTTTCTTGGCATTAGCAGTAGCCATTTTGTTTTCCAAATCAGCCCTCTCCTTTTCGGTAAGCTCACTTCCCGCTTGTGCTTCAGTCAGGTATTTTGTGTACTGAGGATCAGACAAATAAGACTGGCCATCCTGAGAAAGACCCATGTCATTCTCCTGAAGCCAAATTTCATAGGCCAAGCGATTTTTGATACGCTGCTCCTCGTCCATGTATGAGCCCGGCTTGATGGTATTGACAAACAGCAAACCCACTCCAATGGCCAGAAATGTAGTGGCCATGTAGGCCAAAATGGTCTTTCCACCCAAGCGTCCCAAGCTGGAAATATCACTCAGGCCAGATATCCCGCTGATGATCGAAAACAGCACGAGTGGCACTGCGATGAATTTGAGCAATCGAATGAAAATGGTGCCGAAAGGATCTATCCAGTTGATGGTGAAGTCATTCCACCCAAGGAAGCTGGACACGAATGCCCAAATGACTCCTAGTACAAGCCCGATTACAATTTTGGTAGGTAAGGAAAGTTTTTTCATTTCAATTAATCGTTCATGTGCTCTTTGAGAATGTTTTCGTCAAGAGCATTTTCAGTTGAGGCCACCACCACAGAAACCGCCGCATCTCCGGAAATATTGACCATCGTGCGGATCATGTCGAGAATTCTTTCGGGCGCCATTATAAGCGCAATTCCAGCGGCAGGAATTCCCACAGCCTCCAACACCACCACCAACATTACCAAGCCTGCCCCCGGAACCCCAGCCGTGCCTACGGCCGCCAAGGTAGCAGTCAACACGATCATCAACTGAGAGCTGAGGGTTAATTCGAGCCCAAGTGCTTGAGCAATAAAAATCGCTGAAACACCCTGATACAGACTCGTTCCATTCATGTTGATGGTGGCGCCAAGTGGCAAAACGAAACTGCTGACTTCCTCCGACACACCCAGGTGTTTTTCTACACGATCCATTGTTACAGGCAGGGTTGCAGTGCTTGAGCTCGTGCTGAAGCCAAGCAACATCGCCGGACGCATTCCTTTAAAAAAATCGAGATACTTGATTTTGGAGAAATACCGAATAAGGATGGGGTACACAACAGCCATCATGATCAGCATCCCCGCTATCACGGTCAGGCTGTACCAGAGCAATGCGTAAAGAAGATCCCACGCTTTGGAGGGGTCATCACCGGAAATTTCGATGATTAGAGAAGCGATCAAAGCGAAAACTCCATAGGGGGCAATGATCATGATGAACTGTACAATCTTGATGATTACTTCATTGAGTCCATCGAAAAAGGAAACGACAGGCGCGCCCTTTTCCTTCGGAATTTTGAGCAGTGCAATGCCGACAATGATGGCAAAAAAGACGACCTGCAGCATGCTGCCATTGCTGGTGGCAGCTAAGAAAATATTATCCGGAACCATGTCCACCAATGGCTGGAGTGGGCCTCTGGATTTCACTTGCTCGGCGAAATCAATTTTCCCCTCCACGTTAGAATTGTACAGCGACATCAAATTGGAACGTGTTTCCTCAGGCAATTTGTGACCCGGCTTTACGACCGCTACAATGGCCAGGCCAATGGAAATGGAAATGACCGTAGTAAGGATGAATATCAAAAGCGTCTTTCCGCCCATTCTCGTCAACTTGGAAATGTCCCCGATGTTGGCCACCCCGATGATCAATGAGGCCAAGACTAACGGCACGGCAATCATCTTGAGTCCACGGATAAAGATGGTACCAACAGGCTTGATGAAGTCGATGGTGAAACCTGAGAGCGATGGAAACTGAATGCAGACCATTCCGAACAGAAGGCCCAGCGTCATTCCAATAAGAATCTTGGTATGAAGGGGGAGTTTTTTCATGAAACCTAAATTGGGTTAGCGCAATTTATGACTTACCGAGCAATTGAAAAGTCGGCGAGAACACAAGCAGCCAAGGCCTCCACAATAGGCACGGCTCTGGGCACTACGCATGGATCGTGTCGGCCCTTACCAGTGACGGTGACTTCATTGCCGTCCTTGTCGACGCTCTTCTGATCTTTCATGAGCGTGGCTACCGGCTTGAAGGCCACCCGAAAGTAAATGTCTTCTCCATTGGAAATGCCTCCTTGAATTCCGCCAGATAAGTTGGAAGTAGTTTTAATTTTTCCTTCCTCTTTAATGATCTCATCGTTATGCTGTGAACCCCGCATGGCAGCTGTGGCAAATCCGCTTCCGTATTCAAATCCCTTCACTGCATTGATGGAAAGCATAGCTTTACCTAGTTCGGCATGGAGTTTCCCAAAGACGGGCTCGCCCCAACCAACAGGCACATTCTTGATGACGCAGGTGATCACGCCACCGATGGTATCGCCATCTTTTCGCACCGAGTCGATCAACTCAAACATCTGCTCCGCCATCTTGGGGTCGGGAGTTCGCACGGCATTTTTCTCGATTTCGGCAAAGTCAAATTTGGAATAGTCGTCATCCAGCTTGAGGTCACCGACTTGAGAAACGAACGCATTGATCTGCACATCTTTCAGTGCCAACTTGGCAACTGCACCGGCAGCCACCCAACCTGCTGTGACACGAGCTGAACTTCTTCCGCCCCCTCTGTAGTCTCGCACGCCGTATTTCTCCTGATAAGTGAAATCGGCATGAGATGGTCGGTATTGATCTTTGATATGGGAATAGTCCTTGCTCTTTTGATCCTGATTGGGAATCCAAATCATGATGGGGTGCCCCGTGGATTGTCCCTCGAAAATGCCAGACATGATCTGAAATTCGTCGGACTCCTTTCGCT
>CAYORY010000176.1:0-4384 GCA_964406435.1 uncultured Roseivirgaceae bacterium
AAGATCGATGAATGTGTGCTCTGGTCTTTCTTAAAGGAGATAAACTAAATCCGGATGATTAGAGAACAAAGGTACGAAAGCCTATGGCCAAAGTCCAGAATCCATCCAAAGACTTGACAATCCTTTTAATTTGCAGCTATGTCGATTAAGGTTTTGGTGATTAGCAGATACAGTAGGTTTCATATCGTGAGGCCTGAAGCGGAAATATTTATTGGGCTCTCTAAGCTGGGCTTTGACGTGCATGTAATGGGTGGGGATGACTCCCCGTACGCGGATCGCTTCCGAGAGCATGGTATTACGTTCATGCCTTTTCACCCCAAAAGAAAATTTGATCGAAGAGAAAGTGACAAAATCAGAGAATACATAGTGACACAGGGGATTCAGGTATTGCACCTTTTCAATACGCAGGCCATTCACAATGGGATAAGAGCCGCGAAAGGATTGGATGTGAAAGTGGTTCTGTACAGGGGGTTTGCAGGGCACATTCATTGGTATGATCCGCTTTCGTACATGAAATATCTGCATCCAAGAGTTGATGCGATTTTCTGCTTGTCACAAGGAGTGGAGGACTATCTGAAGCGGCAAATGGTCTTTGTGAAAAACAAAACAGTGACCATCAATAAAGGGCACAATCCGGCTTGGTATGATTATGAACCCGCCAATATCAGGGAGGAACTTGGTGTTTCCAGGGAGGCGCTGCTGCTCATAGATGTGGCCAATAATCGCAAGATGAAAGGAATTCCCTATTTGATGGAGGCAATGAATTTGCTGCCGGAGGGGTTGGATATTCACGTGATGCTGGTGGGGCGGGATATGGACACACCCGAAAACAGGAGACTACTTGCCAAGGGAACGTATGCCGATAATGTCCATTTTATGGGATACAGAGAGGATGTGCTGAATCTCGTGGCAGCTTCCGATTTGTTCGTGCTGCCGTCTATCTATGGCGAGGCAATTACCAAGTCTGTTCTGGAAGCTATGTCCATGGGGGTGGGAGCCATCATCAGCGATATCAGTGGTAACGTGGAGCTGGTAGAGCAGGGGGTAAATGGGTTCATTTTTCCTTCGAAGGATTCTCAAGCACTAGCGGATGCCATGCGGAAGGTGTACCAAAACCGAGATCTGGTGAAGCAATTCGGGGAAAATTCAAGGAGGCGAATTGAGACGGTATTGAGCAATGAACAAGCCGTGCTGAAAACCAAAAAGCTCTACAAAGAATTGGTGTCTAGTTAGACCTGATCTTCACATTGGTGTTTTCGATTCTGCTCAGTTCTTTGAGCTTTCCCTCCTCAAACAATTGAGGTAAGGCATTCAAGGCGGTTCCTTTTTCTGCTTCGTAGTTGATGTAATCCTGTACGACGAACCCCTCAATTTTCCTTCGGTTTATGGCTTCTCTAAACCTCACCCCACCTCCTTCGGTCAGGTAACTGTAGGCAAAAAAATCAACGGTTTTTCGCTCCTTGTGAATCCAATACAGAAACACATCTTCGTGATCTTCGCCACCTCCATCTTCCGAAAAAGTAACCCTCACGCAATCATAAGACTCATCCTTAATGATATAGTCTCCGTCATAATTTTTGATGGCTCCCCGATCGTTAAGTACATACGGCACTTGGAAAAAATACAAAACCGAGTTCACGGAGCTGGTGTATTTCTCCACCCATTCGTCTGTGACAGGGACGGTATCACCATTTATTTTTCGAGTAAATCGTGCACTGTTCACAAGAATATCTTCTACAAAACCAAGCGAATCATCCTGCCACGAACGAGTGTAAGTGAATGCATGTTTTCCTCTGCTGACCGTGTAGTGCTTTTCTCGGAAATCAAACTCGGCAGTTTTTCCTTGCAGGTTGGCACCATGCGCTTCTATGGATTCATCCACGAGGCGTTGAGCATCAGGGGTTGGCTGACTGCATGCTGCTGCGATGAGCAAAATGATAAGAAATTTGTTCATAGCCTGACCAAACGTCCTTGCCAACTTTGGGTTATTATCCCTGTCCGGAATGTACTTCAAAAGACAGTTAGTGAACCTCGAGAATCTCCTGCGCTATGCCGTTTATTTCAAAGGAGCTTCCGACGGTTTTTGAAACCAGGGCCTTGCCAATGGGCGAAACGGGCGAGATGGCAAAAACCGAATGGCCGAGAACTTCAAGTGCCCCAAGCCCAACAGACAGGTAGTACCATCCGCTGGACGTTCTCACCAAGCTTCCAAGGCCAATGGCCGCAGCACTTTTTTCTACCTTGATTTGGTTTAGGACCTTGGCTTGCTTTTGGACCTCCTCCAACCGGCCGGCGATTTTGCCTTTCTCCTGATGGATCATTTCACGGTTGGTCTCGTATTTATCCCCGGCGCTACTCTTGGTTTCTACCCCATACGAGAGTTCGAGATCTCCGAGCTCACGATGTAGATTGTCCAGTTTTTCCTGGATCATGCCCAGACACTTGGAGTGAATGTGATCCTTGAGTTTCATATTATCCTAAATCAAATTTAATCCCTTGAGCGAGTGGCAATTCTTTCGAATAATTGATCGTGTTGGTTTGTCTTCTCATGTAGGCTTTCCATGCGTCTGAGCCCGACTCTCTGCCACCTCCCGTTTCTTTCTCACCACCAAACGCCCCTCCGATCTCTGCCCCTGAAGTGCCGATGTTCACATTTGCGATTCCACAATCTGAGCCAGTATGAGATAGGAACAGCTCCGATTCTCGAATATTGGTGGTCATGATGGCAGATGAGAGCCCCTGAGGTACAGCATTTTGCATTTCGATCGCCTCTTCTATTGTAGAGTATTTTATCAAATAGAGAATAGGAGCGAAGGTCTCATTGCATACTATTTCAAAGTCATTCTTTACCTCAAAAATGGCGGGCTTCACGTAGCACCCCGAGGCATACTCGTCTCCTGATAAAACCTCACCTGCGACTACCGTTTTTCCACCTTCGGCAATGACTTTTTCCAATGCTGACTCATACATTTTCACCGCGTCTTTATCAATGAGCGGCCCCACGTGATTTTTTTCATCCAAAGGATTTCCAATTTTCAATTGACCGTAAGCATTCGCCAATTTCTTCTTCATAGTGTCATATACGCTCTCATGAATGATCAATCTTCTGGTCGAAGTACATCGCTGACCTGCCGTGCCCACCGCCCCAAAAACTGCACCCGGAATCACAAGGTCAAGATCTGCGTGCTGGGAAATAATGATGGCGTTATTACCACCTAACTCTAGAATTGATTTACCAAGTCTTTTTCCCACGGCTTCTCCCACAGCTTTTCCCATTCTAGTAGAACCAGTTGCCGAGATTAAGGGAACTCGGTGATCATTGGAAAGTAATTTCCCGATTTCAGCATCTCCTATAATCAACCCGCTGATTCCATCAGGAAGGTTATTTGCCTTCAGGACTTTGGCAATGATGTTTTGGCAAGCAATGGCTGTAATTGGTGTTTTCTCTGAAGGTTTCCAGACACAAACGTCTCCACAAACCCAAGCCAAGGCAGTGTTCCAAGCCCAAACGGCAACCGGAAAGTTGAAAGCTGAAATGATACCTACTATTCCGAGGGGATGCCACTGCTCGTACATCCGATGGTAGGGACGCTCGGAGTGCATGGTCAGACCATAGAGCTGACGAGACAAACCAACCGCGAAATCACAGATGTCGATCATCTCCTGTACTTCACCAAGACCTTCTTGAAGAGACTTGCCCATTTCGTAAGAAACAAGTGTTCCAAGTTCGTCCTTATTGGCTCTCAGTTCCTCACCAAATTGACGAACAATTTCTCCTCGCTGAGGTGCAGGCACAAGCCTCCAGGAGATGAATGCTTCCTGTGCGGCTTTTATCACCATTTCATAATCATGGGTATTAGCGGCACTTACATGCGCTATTTCCTTTCCATCCACTGGACTAAAGGAAGTGATGGTGCTGCCACCTGTGTTCAACCAATTTTTGCCAACTGCCGCACCAGAATTGTTTTGTTTTACACCTAGTTTTTCTAGAATCTGAGAAATATTTCTAACCATTTTTGGGTAATTTTTGGGAAAGGGCAAATGTAATCAAAGCGAAGAGACGGCCTCTTCGAATTTCCATTGTATCTTAGGAGTTAGCCACCGAATTCATGCTGTCCGAAATACAACAAAAGAAGATAGAGCACTTGTTTAATGTGCTGGATGCCAACAAGAATGGCGAGCTTCAGTTGGAGGATTTTGTGCATGTGGCGGAAGAGATTATCACCCAGCTGGGGCTGGAAAAAAATTCAAGGGGAGCAAAGTTGATCCTGATAAAAGCGAACAGATTGTTCGTCCAATTTCTCATCGACACGAATCAACCGGATATGCATATTGGTATTTGGGATTGGATGAAGTTCTTCGAAAAGGAGTTTAATAGAAATGG
>CAYORY010000177.1:0-4364 GCA_964406435.1 uncultured Roseivirgaceae bacterium
CTTTACGAAAAACTCGGGTTTGACAATAAATACCTTGAAATGAGATGGAAACGGGTATCATGAAAAACTTCATTGCCTTTCGAAAGGTTGGGGGAGTATCAGGGTGGAAAAATTGGCCTAACTGGATACAAATTACTCACCCGACTACCAACGAACATACCCAGACAAATAAAATGATATGGCTTTCATAGAATTATACAAAGACAAGCTCGCGCACAATTATCACTATTTGGACACCCTGTTCAAGGATCATAAAATTGAGTGGGCCGTGGTATCCAAGCTGCTCTGTGGCAATGAGAAATACCTGACAGAGCTAATAAAACTGGGACCAAAAGAAATCTGTGATTCAAGGATTAGTAACCTAAGAACCATAAAGAAAATTGATCCGAATATTGATACTGTTTACATCAAGCCACCTGCCAAGCGTAGCATTGCAAATCTAGTGAAATACGCAGATGCCAGTTTCAATACCGAATATGGAACGATCAAATGGATTTCGGATGAGGCTGTGAAGCAGAACAAATTGCATAAGGTCATTATAATGATAGAACTTGGTGACCTCAGAGAAGGCATCATGGGTGAGCACCTAATGGACTTTTACGAATCCATTTTTGAGTTGCCAAACATCAAAGTCACCGGGATCGGGGCGAACCTAAATTGCCTCTATGGAGTCATGCCATCAGAGGACAAACTCATTCAGCTAAGCTTGTATAAGCAACTAATAGAAGCAAAATTCAAGCGAGAGATACCGTGGGTCACAGGGGGCACCTCCGTGGTAATCCCGCTGGTCTTTCGCCATCAAATCCCAGATGGAATAAATCACTTCAGAGTGGGTGAAACACTCTTTTTCGGAGCGGACATAGTCAACCAAACTGTGTTTGAGGGCATGGAGGCAGACGTTTTTAGGCTATTTGCTGAGATTATTGAGATCACAGAAAAACCCAAAATACCAACGGGTCAGTTGGAGTCTAACCCTTCGGGCGAGACGTTCGAGATCAATGAAGAAGACTATGGCAAAAAGTCCTATCGTGCGATCTTGGACATTGGGCTCTTGGATGTGGCCGAAGAGTTTCTGATTCCGGAAGATGATTCCATCGAGCTGGGTGGTGCCAGCTCTGATATGCTAATCGCAGATCTTGGAGAAAAAAGCGGAAACTACAAAGTAGGCGACCTTATTTCCTTCAAACTAAAATACATGGGTGCGCTTACACTTTTCAATTCGGATTATATCGAAAAGAGGGTGGTTTAGACGGTGATTATTAGGTGATTGGTCTAGATTAGCGATTTTGATTCAATCATCACTTTTGAGTACCCCACAAGAAATCCTAATAAACCCACGGACAGGGGAACTAGAAGAAATTGCTTTCTTAGATGATTTCATCTTGATCTTGGGATGGCTTTCGACACAAAAGGAAATCCTAGATATTCACTTAATCGACAGTAAAAATAGATGCATTGCAAGTCTAGAGGAAGGTGGTAGGGTGACCCGGGATGATTTAATGAAGGATCATTTGGTCAATGATCTCGACCGAAAAAGTGGATTCGTTTATCTCCTAAGAAAGAAAAGGGACGTTCGCACTGGGGCATTAGCCCCGGGCTTCACGCTAGTCTTCAAAGATGCTGATAAGGAGAGAATTCTGAAATCCAATAAAGCCTGTTTGCACATTCAGCGCGATCGAAATAAAATTCTTGATTCACTTCTAAAGAATTGGAGTTTCGACTTGGACGTAATGAATCAAAAGGAAGCCGGATTGTACCAATCAATTGCTCATAAAATCATTTCGCCACAGTCTTGTGACATAGAGATAAGAACCATCGGCCAGCAGGTTTCCAATCCTATTGGGACCTTGATAATCCCCATTTACCGACGTTTTGATTTCATCAATTTTCAGCTTTGTAAATTCAGCACCTTGGGCGGCCTTCAGGATTTTCAGATCATCTACGTGATAGATGACCCTAGCATAAAAATGGAGGCCAATAATGTTGCCTCAAATGCCAGCGACATTTATGATATACCCGTGGAGCTTATATTTCTGGAAAAAAATGTAGGATTTGCTCAAGCAAACAACATAGGCGTAGAATATGCCCGATCCGAAAATATCATCCTTATGAACTCGGATGTTTTACCCACTTCAGGCACCTGGGCGTGTGAACTAGTCGATCATTTGGAGTCCATACCTGATGCCGGCTTGATAGCTCCTCGACTTACTTTCTATGATGACACGCTCCAGCACAATGGTATGGACAACTTCACACACCCTTTCTTTAAGAATTTCAGTCTGATGTACCACCCCAAAAAAGGAATTCACGAGCGCTTTGATCCGAGAACGGAACCTTTCCAGTCTCCACTGCTAACAGGCGCATGTCTGACCATCAAGAAAAAATTGTTTGAAGAAATCGGAGGGTTTGACACCAACTACCTGATCGGGGATTTCGAAGATGGTGACCTTTCCCAAAAGGTAAATCATCAAGGCTTTAAAAATTACCTTATACCGACTATCAAGCTGATCCATCTGGAGAGGCAGTCCCAGGGACTATTCGCCAACGGCTTTAGAGAAAAAATCTCTATGCTCAACGCAATCACCTACAACAAAAAATGGCTGATCCATGGCTAGAATCTTGTTCATTTCTCATGGTCATCCGAGACTAATAAAGGGTGGAGCCGAGATTGCGGCATACCATCTTTTTCAAGCATCGAAGGAAAAGCACACGTGCATTTTTCTGGCGCATTCTGATGAAAAGAAACCCGCCGGAACTAATCTATCAGCACTGACTCAGGATGAATTTCTCATACACACTTCCAAAGGTGATAATTTCAGCCATTCCTTACCTAATTCGGTAGAGCTGCGATTGTTTGCAGAACTCCTAGATTCCTTTAAACCGGACATTGTGCATGTGCACCATTTCGTATATCTCGGTATAGAAATATTTGCAATACTTAGAAAATGTCTTCCAGAAGCGCGAATACTATTTACCATGCATGACTTTATGGCCATTTGCCATCATGGTGGTTCTATGATAAAGACACAAGAGGGTAAGCAGTGCCACCGTGAATCCCCTATTGAATGTTCTATTTGTTTTCCTCAAAGAGACCGAGCTGATTTCTTTTTGAGAAAGAGTTTTATCAAAGACCACTTATCCAAAGTCGACCTTTTTGTGGCATCAAGTCAGTTCCTTGCTAAGAGATATGAACAATGGGGACTGGATCAAAACAAAATCAGAGTGATGGAAAATTATCTGGCACCAGTGGAAAGAATTCCTCCAAGACAATTACTGGATGGTGAAAAGAGAACCAAGTTTGCATACTTTGGCCAATTGAACAAGCTAAAGGGCATTCATATCATCTTGGAGGCACTAAACTACCTACCTGAAGCCCTGAAAGATGAAGTATCGGTAGTGATCTACGGAAGCAATCTTGACAAACAACCCAAGGATTTTCAGAAAAAAATAAGGCATCAAATAGAATCAACTTCAGGTGTGCATTTTGGTGGCAGCTATGAAACAGAAGATTTGCCCGTACTCATGGCAGAGTGCGATTGGGTCATTGTCCCAAGTTTATGGTGGGAAAATTCTCCGTTGGTCATTCAAGAAGCCATTGCCTTTGGCAGACCCCTCATTGGCTCAAACATAGGTGGCACCAAAGAGAAAATCGAAGACATTGCCGGACTCACTTTCCTTGCAGGCAACCCGATCTCGCTCGCCTCAAAAATGATGGAAGCAATACAGCCCAGTTGCTTTGACTATTGGATTGAAAACCTTCCAACTGGTAGAAACATACTGGGCGAATACTACGATCTGTACGATGAAATGACCTTGAGTCAAAAAAAGAAAAGCCCAATAAAAAGTCCATTATCAAACTAAGGATTCGGCCTGCCATGCCCCTCCTATGACTCCCGTAAATATCCCCAAGCGTGGAGTTTATCGCTATCCTCGTACCATCTGTTCCCAATGTCGGTGCGGTAGTACATGTTTGGAATTAGGATGTTTTTGATTCGGGAGTAAAGCTGCTGCTGTGCTTGTCGCATGGTCAGCGCATTTTTGGGTAGTTGTCAGACACGAACTTGAATACAAAAAACAAGCTTTTCTCGGTGATGAAATATTGGCAACCACCTATGTCGAAAGTTTCAAGGGCCCCTTCTCCGTTCGATGCGTTGAATTCAAAAGAGGTGAAGACTTGCTGGTGAAAACCCGATCGAATTGGTGCCTGATAGATGCGAATACCCAGAAACCAAAAAGAGTCCCTGAGGAAATTCAGAGACTCTTTTTGTGAGGATTTATTTATTACTTCTAGTTCTGAAATAGCACAAATCCGAATTCGAATTCGCCGATTCCTGTCACACCAGTTTCAATATATTCTCCGCCAA
>CAYORY010000178.1:0-4350 GCA_964406435.1 uncultured Roseivirgaceae bacterium
CGCCACGCATGAGTTGGTGGTTCCTAAGTCAATTCCGATAATTTTTCCCATGTCTATTATTAAGTGTCGTTGATAATGCTATTTCGGCTTTGCATTGATCAATGCATGTGCCAAAGGAATTTTGGTGACACATTGTCAGAATTAGTGTATTGGTGACTAGTTATTTAGTGAATTAGTGACTCCTTACCCAGGGCAGGCCGATGGGAGGCTCTAATCAACCAATAACTAAATCACTGAATAACTGTTAACCAAAAGAGCAGCGAAACCTTCGTCGTTGTTAGTTTTCCTCACCAACAACCCACCTTTAGCGTAGCTTGAAATCACGCTTTACTATCCCCATCTAGCGCGGAAGTTACTTCCGAGTTGCTTAAGGGGCTTAATTTCATCCAATCAATAGTAAACCCTTCAAATCAACTGAAACTCCGAGTGCCTTTGCATCAGATGAAAGTGCTTATCTAGTGTGAAGAGCGTGAGGTTGTTTTCTATCGTTTGCTGTAAAAGGATTAAGTCTGGAATTCCGACTTTATTGATCCCATTTTTGAGATTCAAAACCTGATGTCTTCGAATAATCTCCCAGTCTATTTGCAACGGGATTCTTTCAAGACTTTCCAAACTGTCTATTAATGCAAATTGTTTTTGGATCGTCAGAGCAGGAACCAGCTCTGAAAGTATGAGGTCATTGGTCACCACCAAATCTTCAGTTATCAGGTCATCTAATCGCGAGTCACCTTCGTTTCTGAAATAGTCTATCCAAACGGAGCTATCGACCAAAACTTTCATTTACGATCTCGTGTCTCGTTCAAGTCGATATCCAAGTCAATCTTTCCCTTGAAGGCAAGAAGTCTCTGGCGTTTGATCTTGCTAATTTGGCTTTCTAAGGCTTCTTTGATAGCCTGACTTTTCGTTTTTGCTCCAGTCATTTCCATCACTTCCTTAATCAGTCCTTCGGGTAATTCTAACGTGGTACGCATATGAAATTATGTTTGTCCACATAAATATACGCACTATTATATGGAATGGATTTGACTTTGGTGATCAACTGTTCACCCATGGTGTAGTTTGAAACTACGCTTTACCATATCAATCAATTAGGTATTTGGTTGCAATTACTCAAGTCCCCGATCAAGAGCCAACATGAAATAGTGCATCACCCTGATGCACAATCGGGGTATTGTTGAGGCCTATAATGTAGCCATTCGATGGCGACTTGATGGACTTCTGAAAGTCACCAAAGGGATCCATGATGCGGCCAATGACTTCTTGCTTTTCAATTATTTGGCCCAGCTCCACGTGGCTGTGAAATATGCCCGACTGTTTGGCACGTACCCAAGAGGATTCTTTCAGCACGATTCCTGATTTTTCAGGCGGTTGGTAATCGGTCATTCCAAGTTGGCCAAGAAAATTCCTGACACATTTTACACCTTCTTCTACCACCAGGTCATTTAGTCGCATGGCCTCACCACCCTCAAAGACGAGAATGCTCTTGTTCATCTTGTAGGCGGTATTGCGCAGCGACTTTGGAATGAGTGGAGAATCCATGATAAAGGGAGCGTTTGTGGCCATTGCCAAGGCTCTTGCCGTTTCATCTTTGAAGTTGCAGCGTACCTGGGGGTAATTTGCTCGATTGTCGCCTCCTGTGTGGAAATCGAAACCATAGTCGATCACCGGTAAAATTGAATTGGTGAGGAAGTGTGCAATGCGCGAGGCAAGTGAGCCCGTTTTGCTTCCCGGAAACGAGCGGTTCACGTCTTTGCCATCAGGCACAAACCGGGAAAAATTTATGAACCCGTACATGTTGATGATGGGCAAACTAATGATGGTGCCGATTTTAGGGATGTTCAGGTTTTCGTCGATCACCCTTCGTATTATCTCGATTCCATTGATTTCATCTCCGTGAAGACCGCCTGAGAGCAGCACCACCGGGCCCGGCTCCTCGGACCTATTGACATGTATGACCATGTTGATATTGGTGTGCGAGGGAAGTCGTGCAATATTTACATGTAGGGTAGTTTGCTCACCCGGCTCGATTTCATTGCCTGCTATTATCATCCGCGGAATTTAGGCTTTCACTTTGTCTTTTGGCATTTTTTTCTTTCGCACGCCCTCCTCGATGTAGTCGATGATGCTTCCGGCAATATTCACTCCCGTGGCTTTTTCGATTCCCTCCAACCCCGGGGACGAATTCACTTCCAAAACCAACGGCCCTTTAGCGGACTGCAACATGTCGACTCCCGCCACTGCCAGCCCCATACTCTTGGCTGCCTCCAGAGCCGTGCTTTTCTCTTTTCTTGAAAGTTTTATGACCGTGGACGTACCGCCCTGGTGCAGGTTGGAGCGAAACTCACCCTCCTTGCCCTGTCGCTTCATAGCCCCGACCACCTTCCCATCCACGATGAATGCCCGAATGTCGGCACCTCCTGCTTCGGCAATGTACTCTTGCATAATGACTCGTGTCTTCATGCTATCGAAGGCCTGTACCACCGATTTGGCGGCTTTGTTCGTTTCGGCCAGGATGACGCCCATTCCCTGCGTGCCTTCCAGCAATTTGATGATCACTGGCGCTTGCCCCATAAGCTTGAGGACCTTGTTGTCGTCCTTGCTGTAATTGGTAAAAGCCGTTTTGGGGAGGCCTACACCGGATCTGGAGAGGAGCTGAAGGCTTCTGAGCTTATCTCTGGAGCGGGTCAGGGCCAGGGAGTTGACGGCACTAAAAACTTTCATCATTTCGAACTGACGAACCACTGCTGTGCCATAGAAGGTGACGGATGCCCCGATACGAGGGATGATGGCGTCTATGTCGTCGACCTTTTCTCCTCTAAAGTAAATGGATGGGCCAGAGTCGTCCATGATCAGGTCGCACTTCATGTGGTCAATGACCTTGCACTCATGGCCATGGTTGATGATCTCCTCTTTTAGTCTTCGGGTGGAGTAAAGACCAGCGTTTCGGGATAGAATGGCGATTTTCACTTTTTTTGGGTTTTGATGTTGTAGGACAGGTTTTTGACATTTACATCCACGAGGAATTTCTTGGATAAAAACTTCCGGCCAATCAGAATGGGATGTCGCATACTTTTTCTGTTGGTTAAAGAGAACTCAGTCTTATAATTTTTGCCAAAAATCTTCATTATGGTTTTGATAACATATCGTGTCTCTTTTTGGCCGCTGGAGCTTTTTACGTCCTTCGTCCGGAAATTCTCCGAATGATACACGTGTTCTTTGTATTCGGGGTGGGAAGGGTCGAGTACATTGAACTGGAGCACCTTCTTTCCGCCTACATCCACCACTTTCATTTTATGACAATGAAGGGCGTTTCCATACGCACCAGTGTCGATTTTGGCCTCTACATTGAACAGTTCCAACTCGGGTAAGTCTATAATGTCCTTTCGGCCAATCAGGGCATTTTCTTTCACAGGGGAAAATTAGCGTATCCCTGTGATAAACTCAGTGGTGACTCCCGCATTTGCAGTGTGCGTGTCACCCTGAGTTTATCGAAGGGTGTGGGTAGTGCGGTGGGTATGTCGTCTTCGACAAGCTCAGACGGACAAGTCAGCAATTGCGGCAAAGAATTGAAATTCTCTAACTTAGTTTGAGTGGAAAAATACACCGTTTACATCTTGGAATGCAGTGATCAGTCCTTTTATGTCGGTGTTACCAATGATATTGAATCAAGGCTTGTTCAACACCAAGAGGGCATAAATAGAAAAGCTTACACACATTCTAGACGGCCAGTTAAGCTTGTTTTTACAGAGCACTTTCATCATATAAACGACGCGATTGCTTTTGAAAAGCAATTAAAAGGTTGGAGGAGAGAGAAGAAAATAGCCATCATAAATGGAGAATGGGATAAACTTCCTGCTTTAAGTATTGCTTACAACAAGAAAGATCGAAGTGAGGACGCTTAGCAGGCTGCTTTGTTCAAGGTATCACCTGAGCTGATCCAAAGAAAAAGGGTAGGCGTGGGTAACTCTCAATGTCGTCTTCGACAAGCTCAGACTGACATGATAAGTAGTAATTCTTTTAGAAGTGCGCATGTCACCCTGAGTTAGCTTGCCCTGAGTGCGATGAAGGGAAGGTGTAGCGGTAAGCCCTCCGGCCCCTAAAACTTCAGCACCCTTCGAGTACTCATCTCACCATTGTAAAGCACCGTCACAAAGTACAGCCCCTTTTCCCATTGGGATGAATTATACCGTAGAACCTGCAGCCCTTCGTCATAGGAAGCCGTCTGATCAGAAATGATTTTCCCGGTGGCGTTGGCAATAAAAACCCGCACCTTGCTTGCCTCCGGCAGAATGAACCTCACCACCGCTTCGTCATCAAATGGGTTGGGGTACATGTCCTCAAAGACCACCT
>CAYORY010000179.1:0-4327 GCA_964406435.1 uncultured Roseivirgaceae bacterium
TCGGCGGGTACTGATTGCGCCCTTTGTTCATGTGATGTGAAACCAAGTCGATCAATTCCTGACTTACGTCAAAATCAGGGAAGCCCTGAGCCATATTCAGAGCGCCATGTTCTGCTGATAGCAGCGACATTTTAGTAAAAATGGAGGTGCCTACATGGGGGAGTTTGGAGGTCATTCTGCAAAAAATAAGTCAATGTCCGTTTGCACCTTTTGCCTAAATTCTTCTTTGAGGTTTCCAACCTGCTTCCAAATTCTGACCCGATCTACAGCCCGAATTTGATCAATGGCTACTTGACCCTGAATGCCCTGAAATGTAATCAAGGTTCTAAATCCCAAGTCCTTGATTTTTGAGGTCATCGGGATTACCACTATCGGCGACCAGTATTCATTGATTTCATTGGGTGAGACAACCAAGGCGGGGCGTGTTTTTTTTATTTCTTTACCGATGGTAGGATCGAAGTTTACCAATACCACGTCCCATTTGCTTATTCCCAGACCCATTCTGTATCGTCAAAATCCGTGGATAGAAAAGGAACCGTTTCCGGTGCTTCGTTCTTTATTTGGTCTGCCCAAGCTGATCTGCTTTGGGTAGGTGACAGTATCAATGAGTCGCCCACTTTTCTCAGATCGAAGCGCGTGTCTTCACCGTATCCTTGGAGAAATTCCTTCGGGATTCTTACTCCTTTGGAGTTGCCTATTTTAATGAGTTGTAATTTCATGTAATTACAAATGTAATAACACTTACCATCTGATCAATGCACTCGCCCAAGTAAACCCGCTACCGAAAGCAGCCAAACAGACCAAACTTCCATCTTTGATTTTCCCTTCCTGAAAGGCTTCACTCATGGCAATGGGTATGGAGGCCGCTGTAGTGTTTCCGTAGCGCATGATGTTGTTGTAGACTTTGTCGTCGGACAATCCCATTTTATTTTGGATAAACTGACTGATCCTCAGATTGGCCTGATGAGGAACCAAAAGGTCAACGTCCGAAATTCGATAATTATTAGCTTGGAGTGCCTCTCCAATGACCTCTCCAAAACGAGTCACTGCATGCTTGAATACAAAATTTCCATTCATGTATGGATAGTAGCTCAGGTCCTCAGGATCATTTTCTTCAATTAGTTTATCCACCCAATGGGCAGTGTTGGGGCCAAGAAGCGCCAATTCTTTCGCATGCTTTCCTTCAGAGTGAAGATGGGTAGACAGGATTCCTCTTCCCTTTTCCTCGCATCGCTGCAGAATTACCGCACCTGCGCCATCTCCAAAAATCACACTGACGTTTCTTCCCCGTGTGGTTTTATCTAATCCTCCAGAGTGGTTCTCAGCTCCGATCACCAGCACATTTTTGTACATCCCCGTTTTCACAAATTGATCTGCCACAGACAGGCCATACACAAATCCTGAGCATTGGTTTCTGACATCCAGCGCACCAATTTCTCTAATCCCTAGTTGATCTTGAACCAATACGCCTGGTCCGGGGAAATAATAGTCGGGACTGAGTGTTGCGAATACGATGAAATCAATTTCATCGGCCGTGATGCCAGCATTTTCCATGGCCATTTTCGCGGCTTTAGTGCCCATCGTGGATGGCATGTCGTCTGTTTTCGGATCGATCCAGCGGCGTTCATGGATCCCGGTTCTTTCCACGATCCATTCGTCGTTGGTTTCCATCATTTTTTCCAGATCATTGTTGGTGACCACATTGTCGGGCACGTAATGACCTATTCCGGCTATTCTTGAGCTATACATAGCGATTTGGGTTGAGGTGTAGAAACTAGGTTAATCTAACAATTCTAAGTGAAAAGGGTGTAATTGCCATGCTGATCTGAGGCAGGCACGGCGTTGATCAACTCAGGATAATTGTTTTCGATCTTAGAGATGGCCGGGCTTACAGGGTGCGACCTGAGCATAGGATGGTTTTTGGTGATGGCCTTAATAAGCGCTTCGCTGGTTTGAAGATCGTTCGAATCGAGCCATTTCAGGCAATTCACGGGCTCCAGGATGGCAGGCATTTGTTCTTCGATCTCCAGCAAGGCACTGGACGATGGAACCGTAAGTAAAATAAAACTATGACTCACCGACCCATCTATATCCTCGAATTCTTCCCATAATCCTGCGATTCCCAGCACCTGGGTATGGATCGGGGAATAGTAATGAGGCACCAATTGTTTTTTAGAAACCCGCTTCCAGGCATAGAAGCCATTGGCAGGCACTATACATCTATGGGATTGAATTTGTCTTTTGTAGCTGGATTTCTGAAAAGCGCTTTCGGCACTTAGGTTGATCGATTTGGCACTGATCGATTTGTTATTCGACCACTTGGCCATCAACCCCCAGTGAAAGAACGATAAGCCTCGCTTGTCCTCATTGGTGATCACAGGCAAAAGCTGAGTCGGGGCACAATTATAGTTTGGAGTATAACCACCAGGCACTTCCACGGCCAGAGCGGATGCTATTTTTTCAGAAGAAGAATACAGCGAGTACCGGTCGTACATAGAGTTGGTCGGAAATAATTTTGGCTTCAAAAGCAACCCCTTGAAGTTCAAGGAGTCTATAGACCGTAAACCAAAATCAAATAACATGAAAAACCTAGTCGCATTTGCACTTATTCTTTTCTTAGGAATCAGTCTGAACGCTCAGAAAAGAGAAATAGAAGTGGGTGATTTTACTAAAATCTCATTCGCCACTTCAGGAACAATGTATCTCACTCAGGGAAATGAAAACAAAGTAGTCATAGACGCATCTGATGAAGCGATGGAGAGAATTGTGGTAGAGGGCAGTGGTAGCCGGTTGGTTATAAAAACAAAAAGTGGAAGCTGGAACTGGAAAAATTGGGATGGAGGAAATATCACCGCCTACGTGACGGTCCGAAAATTGGAAGATTTGGATGTGAGCGGATCTGGGGTAGTAGAAGGCAAGGGTAGGTTTGATTCGGGAGAGATGGATCTCTCAGTAAGTGGCTCGGGTAGCATGGACTTGGACGTGGATGCCGACGCGGTGGACATAGATATCTCAGGATCAGGCAAGATTTACCTTGGTGGAAAAGCCGATTCGGCCAAAGCGTCGATCAGCGGATCGGGCAAAGTGAAGGCAGATGACTTTGTGGTAAATTCTTTCAGAGCCAACATAAGCGGATCAGGAAGCTGCTACATCACTGCCAATGAGGAAATAGATGCCGATGTTTCAGGAAGTGGAAACGTGTATTACAAGGGCAATCCAAGAAAATTAAATAGCCATTCGTCAGGCAGTGGAGGAATCAAGAGGATGTAGAATCAAACAAGGACTAAGAGAAAACGCCAACAATGGCGTTTTTTTTTGCCCTGTGTAGTAGTCGTGATTTACCTTTGGACACTTAATTCAAGCGCTAAAAAAATCTGACGTATGGCCGAAGTAATCCGAATGCCAAAAATGAGTGACACCATGGAAGAGGGCGTGATCGCCTCGTGGTTGAAAAAGGAAGGAGATGAGGTGAACTCAGGGGACATCCTCGCGGAGGTAGAAACTGACAAAGCCACGATGGAACTGGAGTCTTACAATGATGGCGTACTGCTGCATATTGGAGTGAAAGAAAAGGATGCTGTGGCCGTGGATGGTGTGATTGCGATCATCGGAGAGAAGGGCGAGGATATTTCGGCATTGCTAAATGAAATTGAGTCAGGAGGAGGCAGCTCCAATGGCTCAGCCCCCGAACCAAAGGAAGAAACAAAGAGCGAAGCGCCTACAGAAAGTATTGACACTTCGAACATCAAGGCATCCGTCATTAAGATGCCAAAGATGAGTGACACCATGGAAGAAGGGGTGATCGCCTCTTGGTTGAAGAAAGTAGGAGACAAAGTACAATCAGGAGATATCTTGGCAGAAGTAGAAACCGATAAGGCGACCATGGAACTGGAGTCTTATGAGGACGGTATTTTACTTTACACAGCGGTGGAAGCAGGCAAAGGTGTGCCGGTAGATGGCGTGATTGCTGTGATCGGCGAAGAGGGGGCAGATTTCGAGTCGCTGATAAAAGCAGCGGGTCAGTCGAAGAAAGAAGATAAGAAAGAGGAGGCACCTGCTCCAGCAGCAGCAAGTGCTCCGGCGAGCAAGCCAGTGGCTATACCTGCACCAGTTGCAGCTCCCACGCCCACGACTTCATCTAATGGACGAATAAAAGCTTCGCCACTTGCCAAGAAAATTGCGGAAGAAAAAGGCATAGACATCAGCGCAGTATCCGGCTCAGGAGATGGAGGAAGAATTGTAAAAAAGGACGTGGAGAATTTCACACCTTCAGCAAAGCCCGCAGCATCTTCTTCTGCCCCGAGTATTACCCTTCCTGCAGTGGTTG
>CAYORY010000180.1:0-4308 GCA_964406435.1 uncultured Roseivirgaceae bacterium
TCCCTGCAAATTAACACTCTGGTCTGATTTTACAAAGGTTATTGAAACAAGTCCTGATTTAGTGAATCTAACTTTTTTTCGAGACTTTGAAAGGTTTCTGCATACTTCTCTTTTGAATCCAAGGAACATTTGGTGGAGAAATAGAATTTAATTTTTGGTTCGGTACCGGATGGCCGAACAGAAACTCGGGAACCATCCTCTGTCAAAAACTGTAGAACGTTGGATTTTGGGAAATGGAGCGGTGTTTCTTTGTCAGATGACAAATCAATTGACGTGCTATTTTGAAAGTCGAGCACTTTAATGACCGGGCTGCCACCTAAATGGAGTGGGGGAGTGCTCCTGAATTTTTTCATCATCAGCTGTATTTCTTCTGCGCCGGATTGCCCCTTTTTCGTGATAGAGGAAAGCGTCTCCATATAAAACCCAAACTCCTTATAAATATCCACTAAAACCTCAAAGGGAGACTTGCCCTGAAACTTTGCCCATGCGACCATCTCCGCCAGCATAGCACATGAAGCAATGGCGTCCTTGTCTCTTACTTCATCGCCGATGAGATACCCGTAGCTCTCTTCACCTCCTCCAATGAAACGCTCGCTACCTTCTTTTTCACGAATGAGCTGGGCGATGTATTTAAATCCTGTAAGCGTTTCGTAGGTTTTCACCCCAAACCCTTCGGCTATTTCTCGAAGAATATCTGAGGTGACGATGGTCTTGGCAATAAACTCATTTCCCATCAGCCCCTTTTCCTTCGTTTTCTTTAGCAGGTAGTAGATCAATATCGCTCCAGTTTGGTTGCCATTGAGCAACTGAAATTCGCCTTCTAGATTTTTTACAGCGATACCCACCCGGTCTGCATCAGGATCTGTTGCCAGCACTAAATCAGCATCCACTTCTTTGGCCTTATTGAGTGCCAGGGTCATGGCCTCCTTTTCCTCGGGATTTGGATAGACCACTGTCGGAAAATTCCCGTTGGGCTCAGATTGTTCCTCTACAATGTGGACGTTTCGAAAGCCAAATTTTTCAAGCGCCTTTGGAACTAACGTAACCCCAGTTCCATGAATCGGAGAAAATACAATCCGAATATCTTTATCCACCTCATTACTCAGGCTAAGCGAATGGATCATAGCCAGATATTTCTCATCGAGTTCATGACCGACTTTTTCAATCAATGCTTCATTTGCCTGATAATTGACCTTTTCAAAGGAGTCGATTTTTCGCACTTCGGCGATAACTCCGGCATCATGTGGTGCTATTAGCTGACCTCCATCAGACCAGTAGGCCTTGTATCCATTGTATTCCTTAGGGTTGTGAGAGGCCGTGATCACCACTCCGCTTTGGCATCCAAGTGCGCGAATGGCGTAGGACAACTGAGGAGTTGGGCGTAGTTCTTCAAAGAGATAAACCTTAATCCCATTGGCAGAAAACACATCGGCGGTGGTTTCAGCGAAGAATGGGCTGTTGTTTCGGCTGTCGTGGGCGATAGCAACCGAAATATCCTGATCAGGGAATTGA
The DNA here is from genome assembly GCA_964406435.1 of uncultured Roseivirgaceae bacterium. Classification (GTDB taxonomy): domain Bacteria; phylum Bacteroidota; class Bacteroidia; order Cytophagales; family Cyclobacteriaceae; genus JAAEPI01. The sequence goes on from CAYORY010000180.1 coordinate 1,513, forward strand.
GCCTTGAGATAATTGGCAAGTCCCTGAGTGGCCATGCCCACGGTGTAGCGATTCATGCGATTGGTGCCTGCACCCATCACACCTCGCAAGCCGCCCGTTCCAAATTCCAATTCGGCATAGAAGGAGTCGTTCAAAATATCTTCCGACATTTCCCTAATTTCAGTTTTGGTGGTGGCGTCCACTGCGTCACTTGCTAACCAGCTCGCTACTTTTTCTTGAATAGTCATCTTTATTTTTTAGTAACCTAATTTTTCTCTCACTCTAGCAAGAGTGGTTTGTGCCACTTTCCTCGCTTTCTCTTCGCCTTTTCTCAATTCCTGTTCAATCCTTTCAGGATTGTTCATGAACTCATCGAACGCTTTTCGTTCTTCTTCGAAATGATTCAAAATCAACTCGAAAAGCGCAGTTTTGGCATGACCATATCCATAATTTCCACCTTCATAGTTTGCTCTCATCTCCTTGGTTTGTGTTTCATTGGCCAGCAACTTATAGAGCTGAAATACATTACAAGTGTCCGGATTCTTAGGCTCTTCCAGAGGTGTACTGTCAGTGATCACCGACATTACCTGCTTTTTCAATTGTTTCTCCGGAAGAAAAATATCGATTGTGTTTCCGTACGACTTGCTCATTTTTTGACCATCGGTCCCAGGAATGGTCATAAGTTCTTCGTTGATCCTTGCCTCAGGCAGGACGAATGTTTCCCCAAACTGGTGGTTAAAACTACTGGCAATGTCACGCGTCATTTCGAGGTGTTGTTTCTGGTCTTTTCCGACAGGAACGATGTGGGCGTCATATAAGATGATGTCTGCCGCCATGAGCACAGGATAGGTAAACAGCCCGGCGTTCACATCCGATAGTTTGTCTGACTTGTCCTTAAATGAGTGCGCATTTTGCAGCATCGGGAAGGGAGTGAAGCAATTCAGAAACCAGGTGAGTTCGCATACTTCGCCCACTCTCGATTGACGATAAAACGTATTCGCCTCGGTATCAAACCCGCATGCCAACCATGCCGCGGCTACTTCATAGACATTTTGTTTTCGTTGATTTCCATCTTTTATGGTTGTGAGCGAATGCAAATCGGCGATGAAGAAAAAGGAATCATTGGCGGCATCTCTCGACAGCTCTATTGCGGGCAGAATAGCGCCAAGAAGATTGCCCAAATGAGGTTTGCCGGAACTTTGAATGCCTGTGAGAATACGTGCCATTGAAGGGAGTTTTGCGCAAACCTAATACCTTTGATGGAGTGTAATAAAACATTTAATCCGAAAGAATGAGAGCTGGGATATTCGTGATTGTATTAATTGGTATCACTCAATTAATGGGGCAGGGGAAGATGGTTTTTCAGAAGACTGCTTATGATTTTGGAAAAGTACTCGAATCGGATGGGCCCACGGAGGTAACGTTCTATTTCATAAATGAAGGAGATTCGGCCATTCAGGTTTTAGATGTAAGGGCTAGTTGTGGTTGTACCGCACCACTTTGGTCTACAGAGCCGGTACTTGCCGGAGATACTGGTTTAATCACCGTGAAATATATGGTCACTAATAGACCAGGGCCCTTTTCCAAGTCTGTTCAGGTTGTTTCTAATGGCGAACCCGAATCTCAAGTGCTGGAAATTTCTGGTCACGTAACTCCTTTACCCAAGTCAATAGAAAAGGAATTACCGGTGCGTTTCGGTGCTCTAAGAATGAAACATCGCTCGCTCAACATGGGGAAGATTACGACTGAAAAAGTGACCGTTAAGTCATTTGATGTTTACAATGATTTTGATTCAGTACTTCGCTTTGATACTACCCGGTGGGTGTTGCCGGAGCATCTGAAAGTTTCTATTAATCCAACAAAACTAGAGGCCAAGTCACGTGGGTTAGTAGAAATTTCTTACGATCCAGGCATTAAAAATATCTTAGGCTATCAGACGGATACGCTAACGCTGAAAACAGATGATCCTTCCCAGCCGGTAAAGGAGATTCTCTTGAATGCAACTATCGAGGAGTATTTTCCAGAGATGACGCCCGAAGAGGTGAGCAATGCTCCGCAGCTGACCGTGACCGATAAAATTCTAAACCAGGGGAGTGTTTCTGAAGGGGAGGTGGTTACCGCCGAATTCGTTCTTAAAAACAATGGAAAGCAGACCCTCAATATCCGAGGTTTTCAGCCCAATTGTGTGTGCCTGAAAGTCCAATTGAAAAAGATGGAGATAGAACCGGGTGAAGAGGCCATTCTTCAGTTGGCATTTGATACGACCGGACGAACAGGGAAGCAGTATAAGCAGGTGACGATTTTCTCAAACGACCCCAGAGCACCAGCCCGAACGGTGACCATTCGGGCTGACGTGAAGGAGGTTAACTAGTTAGCTTTCCAGCTATTATTTTCTCGATTGACGTCTGCCATGAATCCAGCAGCATCTATTTCTATTTTCTGGATATCGGAAGGCGTGAGTCCTTCGATAGTAGCCGTGTATTCCGGATGAGTCCACAGCCAATCTGCCCCTTGAATTCTCCCGTCGTTTCCAGGCTTTTCTCCTCGCATTAGCCCCAGAGGAGCGTAGAATTCAATCACCGTTCCGTCGGTTTTGGTGATAGTCAAGTCAATCGGCATGGGCACTTTTCCTTCATTTTTCAGGGTTATTTGTGTGCCACCATTTGCCTCAGAAACACCTGTGATGGAGTAGTCAATATCGTGTACTGTATTCACCATGTATTCAAAATACCAGTGAAGTTCCAGACCTGATTCCTTCTCGAACACTCGGATGAAGACGTTCAAATCAGGGTGCTTGAATTTCCACTCGTTGAAATA
>CAYORY010000181.1:0-4305 GCA_964406435.1 uncultured Roseivirgaceae bacterium
GACTTATGGACCGTTTGTGACCAACAGCAACTCAGAAATGCAGAAAGTGATGCGGGAGTATCAGCGCACTCAGTTTGGCGGGTGGCCCTGGCCAAAATCCGATCAGGTACATGACAAATCCAAAGGTCGATTTGCGCAACATGCGGATGGAAAACTTGAAGAAAAGTCGCTTAGCCCAGTTTAAACTCATTCCAAGCCTGGATGCCTCCGTCCAGGTTGTAGAGTTTTTCAAAGCCCATTTGAGCCATCATGGCACATGCTTTTCCGCTGCGATTGCCGCTGCGGCAGTGAAGTAGATACGTTTTGTCTCTGTCCAACTCATCTATTTGCTCCTGAAAAGTAGGGTCAAAAAAATTGATTGTGATATGTCCTTCTATTTCCCCCTCTACCAATTCCGCTTCGGGTCGTACATCTATGACTACCGACGAATCATCTTGCATCAGTTCGTTGAATTTCTCCGGGCCAATATTCTCGTAGCTCATAAGTAAGAGGGTTTGGTGGGCGAAATTAACTGCCATATATGGTTCCACCAATATAAATTCCGTAACCTTTTGAATTCAATCGCAGTTAGTAGCCCTCACACAAAACACTACACGATCATGACAAAACTCATTGCAATTTTCACGCTCAGCGTACTTTCTTTTGGCAGCCTCCAGGCGCAAGAGAAAATTACTGAAAGCAGACTAGTAGGCACCTGGAAGATGGTGATTGATGCCGATAAGGTGATGGCCAAAATAGACAAGGAGGCCAAAGATTCTGAAACTATGCTTGCAGAAATAATTCTGAAATCCGTCTCAGGAATGGTGGAAGGAATTATGGAGGGGCTTCAAATTTATGTGGAATTTAAGCGAGGTGGGGATGCCTCTCTTTTGATCGAAGTATTCGAGTCAGAAACCGAGGATGAAGACACCCGCTGGTATATAAGGAATGGGAAAGTCCATCTGGACGATACGAACAATGACAATATCACCTGGGATGGGGACGATGGATGGTATCTGCAGGACGGGGTGCTATTCCTAGATCAGGACGATGATGAGGATGCTCCCGTGGTATACATGGTCAGGATTGATGACTGAGAAAATGACACTTTAGAAGAGGCTGTCTCAAAAGTCACCAGCATTGGTATTACGGTCACATTGAGCTTATCGAAATGTTATTTTCCTTCAAATGGATGTGGTTTCGACGAGCTCAACTTGACATTAAAATTGACTTTTGAGACAGCCTATTTTTATGATTCAAGATCACTGTACTTTCCATCCTTGAACACTCTACAACTCATTGCCTCTCTCAATACCTTGGGCTTAAACATGGATTTGCCCATGAGCATCCGGCCACACTCCTGTATTCCTTCAATGATTGAGGGGTGTGGGTGAATCAACTCGGCCAGTTCCTGAATTCCCTTGCCCATAGAGATCAGCAGTGCCACGGCTTGTATGGCACTGGAGGCATGCTCCCCTACTACACGCATACCCAGCACCTTCATTTTATCGTCATTAGTGACAAGGATTTTGATAAAACCCTGGGTATTTCGCATGGCAGTGGCACGAGAAATACAGCTATAATCCAGGCTCACGACCTTATACGACAACCCCTCCTTTTGAGCTTGGATTTCATTCATCCCCACTCCGGCGACTTCCGGGGTAAGGAACATGATCGTGGAAATGTTTTCATATATGAGGGGTTCTTCGGGTTTACCGAAAATCTTCTCAATGGCGAATCGGCCTTCTAGTTCTCCAACATTGACTAAGGAAATGTCTGCCGTGATATCTCCAACTGCAAATATGTTTGGCACACTTGTCTGGGTCAGGTCGTCTTTGATGCCACGACTGTCCATCTCCACCCCCACTGCCTCATCAAACAAGTCCTCATGATTCGGGATTCTTCCTACGGAAACAAGCGCTTTCTCTACCTGAAAAACCTCTTTCCGGCCGTCATTGTACTCCAGCGTATATACTACCTCATTGTTCAGGATTTTCATGTCGATGAGCTGAGAGTTTCGATGAATGGTCACGCCATTTGCTTCCAGATTGTGTTCTATAACTTTCACTACATCCTCATCTTCGAATGGCAGTATACGATCGCCTTTGTCTATCAGAGAAACTCGTGTTTCACCAAAACTGGAAAAAATTGTGGCAAATTCGCACCCAATAACCCCGGCTCCAAGAATGACCATGCTTCGAGGAAAATCTTCGAGATTGCCCAGGCCATCGCTTGTATAAATATGCTCTTCGTCGATCGGGATGTGCGGTAATTTCCTGGGGCGGCTGCCTGTAGCACATACGATGTAGTCCGCTTCGATGACCTCATCGTCCGATCCGTGATTCACCTTTATAAGCACCTTATTTGGTTCGATGACTTTGGCTGTACCCGACACAAACTCAAAGAGCTCTTTGTCCAAACCCAAGTTGATGTTTTGCATGTGGTGTGTGAGCAAATGAACTCGCTCCTTCACGGCAGCTCCCACCTCCTCTTTGACACTTGCATAGCTGAAGTGGACCTTGCCAAGGTTCAGCATTTCATTGTTGGTGCGGAGCAGATTGGCTTCTCTGGCCAGCTCCCACCATGTTTTGCTCCAAAGTGCCCCCTGATGAACTCCGGCTCCTCCGAGTTTGTCCTTTTCGACCAGGAGCACTTTTTTGTTAAAGTCTACGGCGCGCATGGCCGCAGCGTACCCGGCAGGCCCTGCCCCGATGATGCATACATCGTATTTTTTCATAGGATTGGTGTGATTTATCGGTCTTGAAGCTAAAGAAATTAGCCCTAGATACAAAATATCATACCTTGACCATCTTCTGCTGGTACTCCTGTACCACGTACCTGAGCGACCTGTAGGAATCTACCAATGCAATCTGCATTTCATCCATGGTCATCCACTTCACCTCTTTGATTCCTTCAGCAAGCTGGGGAGCCAAATTAGTATCGTCTTTACAGGTCATGGCAAACCAGTAGGTTTTCTTCAGAATGAATTTCTGGTTTTGCATGTAGGTGTGCCAAATGGCCGTCACTTTGTAGTCAATTTTCACTTTGACACCCGTCTCCTCCTCGACCTCACGGCGGGCACATTTCTCGATTGTCTCCTTTTTCTCTTTTTTCCCCTTTGGGAGATCCCATTTCTTCTTTCGAAGGATCATCAAATACTTGCCGTCTTTCTCCACTATGCCGCCACCTGCTTCCACCACCTTGAACCGCGTTTTGATGTGATCAATGATACCGTCCTTATTCTTGCTTGCAAAGGTGATCATGCTCACTGCCTTGAATTTCCTTTGGGTCATCAGGTGAAGCAACTGGTCAACCGTCTCAGGTGTAGGGTTTTTGAATAACACATTGTCCACCAGAAGTTTAGGATTGATCTGCTGATCCGTATTGACAATCATGCTGAAGGCATGTGCCGAACTCAACTTCGCCATACTAATGATTCGTATGGGAATGTCATTGAGGAATATTTTCACTGGGTGGTCATTAGTATCTCCAAATAAAAGGAGACATCAGACAAATCAAAAATGAATTCCATCAATTTTGGATTAATTTTCCAAACCATGATCTCAAGGCTCTATTTCCTCCTCTGCTCATTTTCAATACTTGCTTGCTCCCAGCCCACCTCTGGTGAGGAACAACAGGCAAAAGAATTAGCAGAAATACAACCAGGGGCCTGGCAACTGGATCAATACCTCGACCTGCTAAGGGATAAGAAAGTTGGACTATGTGTGAACCATACGTCTACTATTGGAGATACTCATTTAGTGGATTCATTGCTTTCACTTGGGATCAACATTCCGAAAATATTCGCTCCGGAGCATGGCTTCAGAGGTAAGGCCGATGCGGGTGAGCACGTAAAAAGCGAAGTGACGGAGAATTATGAACTCATTTCCCTTTTCGGAGCAAAGCGCGAACCATCCGATGAAGATGTGAGTGGTTTGGATGTGATCATTTTTGACATTCAGGATGTGGGCGTGCGGTTCTACACCTACATAAGCACGATGCACTATCTCATGGAGGCGGCTGTCAGAAATGACATTCCCTTCATAGTATTGGATCGTCCCAACCCGAATGGCAGCTATGTAGACGGTCCATTTCTAAAGGAATCGCAAAGATCATTTGTAGGCCTCCATCCAATCCCGATAGTTCACGGCCTGACTGTGGGTGAATTGGCAAAAATGATAGTCGGTGAGGGATGGTTAAATCCTTCCAAATCTCCCGAAGGAAAACTTCTGAATTTGACCGTTGTTCCTGTCAAAAACTGGGAGCATTCCATGCCCTATTCCTTACCCATCAAACCGTCACCGAATTTGCCGAACGATCTGAGCA
>CAYORY010000182.1:0-4283 GCA_964406435.1 uncultured Roseivirgaceae bacterium
TTTTTCGTACCGTGCCTTTAGCGGTGGTGATACCAAAAGGATTTTCATTGTCTTCTCGTACCAATATCATCCCTCCTCTTGGGCCTCTGAGTGTTTTGTGAGTAGTGGTGGTGATAATATGGCAGTGATCAAGTGCATCATTCAAAAGGCCTCTTGCAATTAGTCCTGAAGGGTGAGACACATCGGCCATCAATATGGCTCCAACTTCGTCCGCAACTGCCCGGAAGCGTTCGTAATCCCAGTCGCGGGAGTACGCAGAAGCCCCGGCAATGATCAATTTTGGTTTTTCTTTTAACGCCTGCTCCTCCAATGCTGCATAGTCCACTCGTCCACTTTCTCGCTCCACACCATAGAAGAAAGGCTTGTAGAGTTTGCCGGAAAAATTGACCGGAGATCCGTGAGTTAAGTGACCACCATGCGAAAGGTCAAAACCCAGAATTTTGTCTCCGGCATTCAGCAAAGCAAGCATTACGGCGGCATTGGCTTGTGCGCCAGAGTGAGGTTGCACATTGGCCCATGTGGCCCCAAATAGTTCTTTGGCGCGCTCTATTGCCAAGGTTTCTATTTGATCCACTACTTCACAGCCACCATAGTATCTTTTTCCAGGCAGGCCTTCAGCGTATTTGTTGGTAAGTACACTTCCTGCGGCTTCCATCACTTGAGGCGAAACGAAGTTTTCCGAGGCGATTAATTCAATACCTTCAAGCTGACGCTCTTCTTCGTGCTTGATCAGGTCAAAAATTTTCTGGTCTCTTTGCATGCCCGCAAAAGTAGGTAAGAAGGGGCATTGAGCTATAATATTTCGCTCGTTGATTACATTCGCTCATGGCCAAGCAAAAAACTGTTTTCTATTGCCAAAACTGTGGAACCGAATCCGCCAAATGGGTAGGGAAGTGTCCATCATGCAATGAGTGGAATACGTACGTTGAAGAGGTAGTCAAAAACCCCTCTCAGCAGCAGGGAAATTTTAGGCCAGTAGTTGCCGAACCAATTCTTATCCAGAAAGTAAGTCCTCTGAAAGTCAATAGACTTCCTACTGGTTTGTCTGAGCTTGATCGTGTGCTTGGGGGAGGCATTGTGCCCGGTTCCTTGATTCTTCTGGGAGGTGAGCCAGGTATTGGAAAATCTACATTGCTGCTTCAGATGGCTATTCATTTGCAAAAGAAAATCTTGTACGTCTCCGGTGAGGAAAGTGCCGAACAGATTAAGCTAAGGGCGGAGAGGATTGGAATAAAAACAGAGACTTGCTACCTATTGGCCGAAACATCCTTGGATGCCGTTTTTGCGAATGCGGAAAAATTGCGACCAGACTTGTTGGTGATTGATTCTATACAGACGCTTTACTCTGATCGGCTAGATGCTACACCAGGTAGTGTTTCTCAAGTAAAGGAATGTACAGCCCAGTTGATGAAGTATGCCAAGCAAACCCATATTCCCATATTTCTTGTAGGGCACATCAACAAAGACGGAGCGATTGCGGGCCCGAAGGTTTTGGAACACATGGTGGACACAGTTCTCCAATTTGAGGGAGATCGAAACATGATCTATCGAATTCTGCGCACCATTAAGAACAGGTTTGGCCCAACCTCTGAATTGGGAATTTTTGAGATGCAGGGTTCAGGGCTGAGAGAAGTCACCAACCCATCAGAGATTTTGATATTGCCTAGGGAAGACAGCATGAGTGGTATAGGCATTGGTGCCACGTTGGAGGGGAACCGTCCGCTTTTAATTGAAACGCAAGCATTGGTGAGTCCGGCGACTTATGGGACTCCTCAGAGAAGCGCCACTGGCTATGATGCCAAGAGGCTCAATATGCTTTTGGCTGTTTTAGAAAAGCGTATGGGGTTGAGGTTAAGCCAGCAGGACGTCTTTTTAAATATTGCCGGAGGATTGAAAATTCAAGATCCTTCGATAGATATGGCTATTTGTGCGGCGTTGTATTCGTCGTATGAGGACATCCCCATTTCCGAAAAAGTCTGCTTTGCAGGAGAAATCGGTCTCGGTGGAGAGGTGAGATCAGTAAATCAAATAGATCGAAGAATTCTGGAGGCTGAGAAACTGGGATTTGAGAAGATATTTATCTCCAAGCATCAGACAGCAACAGAAGCGGCCAAAAAAGCAAAAATCAAAGTAGTAGGAATAGGAAAAATTACTGGTTCCTTACGTTCGGATTTTTTTGATTTTTAGGAGGTGTAGCTGACTTAGGCACATCTCGTCTTTTTTGTTTCTTTATGATGCTATAAATACCTTCTCTTCGCTTGGTTTTCACTTTAGTGCCAAGGAAGGAACCCGTATTTATGCCTTTGTTTTGGCCTTGTTTTGTTTTGCTCGATCCGAATGTGGTGACGGCTCCTCTACTACCAAGGCCCGGCCCGGCTTTCCGGCCAATCATGAAATTCATTCCGGTTCTGAAATCCAATGCTTTGGCATCAGGCACTGAGAAATTAATGATCTGATCGGCGGCTATGTAGTACTGAACAGGCCCTCCTCGCACGGCCAATGCCGCGCCAATGTTGAAGAAATGTTGTGGCATCTTAAGGGCATTGGCAGAAACCGTAAGTGGTCCGATTTTCTGACGAACACCTCCACCGTAGAGCATTTTCATTTGACCTTGTATCATACGTGCCCCGACCGTGCCCAAAAACTGCGTCTGGTCGGTGTATCTCCAGATAAGGGTGCCATAGGCCTTCACGGGCAGCCAGGTGCTATACGCATCGGTGTTCTTCACGGTCTTGAATTTGCTAAACAGAGAATCCTGAAGAGATTGACCGATATCATCTACGTTCTTGATATTGATGCCCGCATAGTTGAATGTGGTATCGTTGAATTGCCTATTTTCAATATCGGTCTTCCATGAAATCTTGCCTAAATCCAGTATCGATCCTGCAAAGCCAAGATATCTGTTTACTCGGTATTCAAAACCAATATCCATCCCGAAACCCGCATTGCCTGGCGATACCAAATAGCTAGCATTGTAGCTGTCTAGGCCAGCCGTGCGAAGGACAAAATTCTCCGTGTTGACATTCCAAGCGTACGTTTGTGGATCTACCTCTAGGGTAGCTTTGAGATTGCTAGGTGTGCTGATGTTAGAAAATCCCTGAAAGTACTTCAGCCGGGCTCCTACCATAAGTTGCTTGTCCACCTGATAAGACACACCCAAGGCCCATTCGCGAAAATGGGTTGTCGAAATCCCCATTTTTCCGATATCAATGGTTTCGCCCAATTTATTCCCATTCCCCTGCCAGACAAATTCAAGTAATTCTTTTGGGTACAGAACATCACTTTCTAACCTCTCACGAACGGCAAAAGTGAAACCGGGTCCGTTTGGCATATTGTACCCAATGTGGAACAAATCAATATTGGCATGAACACTGGTGAGGTTATTATTTTGTAAATCTCCCAGCAGACCTGTGACACTTACGATATTGTTTCCAGCCTCCTTCTTGATAGCCTGATTGTAGCTGAATTTATTATTCGCGTGGATGTGAATGCCCGATAATACGGGTAAACCAAAAAAGATTCTAGCGTCGGGAGAATAGGCCGGATTCAGCGTGGAATTCTGAAAGGTAGCATCTCCAAGATGATAAAACGAGAGACTAGTCTGACCGAATGCAGAGGAAGCAAATAGAACAGCAAGTATTAGGTATATCTTCCTCATAAGCCTGTATCAATTACGGCCCGCGCTCCAAGAGTCACCGTCAACTCCGCATCAGCCAATAGCTTAACATAAATTTCCTGACTTGTCTGAGTGGCAGGTGAGTTCATGATCAGGACCAACCTTATGATCGTTCCGTTATTCAACGCGTCTATTCCGGCAGGCCCTATGGGTATGTCCTCAATGTTTGTTTTTGCTTCTCGCACTGTCCGATCAATGTTTAGGAAGGGCTGATCCAATGCTTCATTTTCCAGAGCTATAAAGAGAGTGTCTTGCGCATCGTTCATTATGAGCAGGTTCATCTTCGCAGCAAAGGGGATTTCACTTACGGTGACCAAGCGAAGAACCATGGAATCTAATTCGCTGAAATTATAACCTCCGGCTATGTTAAAATCAAGGACCTTTTCCACATTGGTCATGGAGATTTCCAAGGGCATTTCCAATTCCATAAAACTCCTCACAGTGCTGGTATCGGTCACGAAATTCAGTGCGTTTGCATCGTAGAAATTGGTAAAACCTTCGATATCAAAATTGATAGAGGTAGGAGAAGAGGAGAGCAAGTCTTCCAGATTAGAATTGAAGGTAGTAATGGCTATTTGAGTTTGGGTAACCTCACCCGTCACCGGAT
>CAYORY010000183.1:0-4252 GCA_964406435.1 uncultured Roseivirgaceae bacterium
AAGATCAGACACTGACCAAGAGAAAAGTGTAATGTAACTTTAAGTTCAAATCCATTTTTATGAATCGAATGCTATTTCCAATTCTCTCACTTTTACTGATATTAGGTTGTAATGAAGTTACCTCTACCGATGAGGAGGTCGGGGAAGTGGTAACTGTCGATTCTGTGCTTGTCAATGCCGATGGACTTCAACTTGATAAAATTCAGTTGCCTGAAGGTTTTAAGATTGACGTCTTTGCCAGAGTAAACAATGCGCGATCCATGGCCTTATCCCCGAATGGCACCTTGTTCGTGGGAAACCGTGGCGAGGATAAAGTTTATGCTTTGCAAGACACTAACGGAGATATGAAGGCGGATAGGCGATATGTGCTAGCGACAGGCATGACCATGCCGAATGGGGTGGCTTTCAAGGATGGAGATCTGTATGTGGCTGAGGTAAGCAAACTATGGAGATTCGAGGATATTGAGTCAAATTTCGAGAATCCCAAGAAGACATTGATCTATGATGATTACCCGACGGATCGTCACCATGGTTGGAAATACATTGCTTTTGGCCCGGATGGCAAACTTTACATCCCTGTTGGCGCACCCTGTAATATCTGCGAAAGCAAGGATGAGCGATATGCTTCGATCACCCGAATGAATCCAGATGGAACGAACCGAGAGGTATATGCGCATGGCGTACGAAACACAGTAGGATTTACCTGGCATCCAGAGACCGGCCAAATGTGGTTTACTGATAATGGCCGTGATTGGATAGATCAGAGCCAGGATGTGACGGACAATTTGCCACCCTGTGAACTCAATATAGTGACTTCTGCCGGGCAGCATTTTGGGTATCCATACTGCCATGCAGGCGACATTCTCGATCCTGAATTTGGTGAGGAATCTGAGGACGGTAAGAATTGTGAGAGTTATGTCGCTCCAGCTCAGAAATTGGGACCTCATGTAGCACCTTTGGGGTTGAAGTTTGGAGTCACAACCAATTTCCCTACTTCTTACAAAAACAAATTGTTCATTGCCGAGCATGGCTCTTGGAACAGGTCTAAAAAAATTGGTTATCGAATTTCATTGGTCACGGAATCCAATGGAGAGGGAACTAGCTATGAGACTTTTGCCTCAGGCTGGCTGGATGATACTACTCAGGCCGTGTGGGGTAGACCTGTAGATGTAGTGTTTGCTGCTGATGGTTCTATGCTTGTTTCAGACGATATGTCTGGCACTATTTATAGGATTTGGTATGAGGGATGAGCCAAGCCACGTACAGGCAGTCGTCCTATTCGAAGAATTGAAGGCTGGAAATATCCTAGCAGTTGAAAAGTATAAGACTAATGATCTAAAATTTTGGAGGCATTGGGGAGGTTTAGTGCTTAATTCTGATTTGACAAGGCCTGAAAAAGAAGATTTATTCAGGAGCCTAGTTTCTTCATTTATTCAATTTCACGGAAAATATGTAGAGTATATCCTGGGCTTTCTATGTCAGGAATTGACTAAGAAGGGATGGCTGAGTCTGATGGATGAGCTTATTGCTATGTCCGAGCGTCTTCATCTCGATTCCGAAATGGTAAGGAGTCAAAGAGCCAAATGGCATTTCCGATCAGGGCAATGGGCTCAGGCCAAGGAAACGGTTCTCCTCATGGCAGGAACCAAAAATATTTGGACTGTTTATGGGGCATTGGAACTTGGCTTGGCTCTGCATGACCTAGATGTTCTGACCAAATTTTTAGCTGTAGGAGAACGCTTAAATAATCCTGCAATCGATTCGATCTTAGAAGAGGCGAGACGTTTCGTTCATTTGGAGTCTACTCTCCATTCAACCCCAAGTCCCATTCCTATTTATTGCTTGAGTCTTGACAGGGATGAGCATAGGTTCAATTCGTTAGAATCGGTGTACCAAAAAATTGATTCAAAAATTATACGACAGCCGGGTGTTAGTGGCAATGCGCTTCCAGATGCTCTTTTGCAGATGCTTCTTAGAGGAAGGAGATTATGGAGTGAGGGTGAGGCAGATCTAGCTATTTGGATTGGAATGGCAAGGATATGGGAAAGAACAATTGAGAGCAATCAGCCTCATACGCTGGTTCTTGAAGACGATGGTTTTCCAAACGCCTCCTTTCGAGTGGATGATGTTTTGGATCAATTACCGAAAGACTATGACTTTTGTTTGGTAAATGATAGGGTGTATCCTTCGTGGACTAGTAGCTATAGTAAAGGAAGAAAGGTTATACCGTTGAGAGAGTCGCTTCATCAATTCGGCGTTCAAAATCGAGCTCCTGGAACCGATGGATATATTGTTTCACAGAATGGAGCAAAAAAGTTACTTGAAATTTTCAGAGAAGGCCCATTGGCTAAGTCATCAGATTGGGTTCTCTATGCTCATGGAGTTGGAAGGCTAGAGGATCCAAATGTGAATCACTACAAAAGAATAAATAAGATAATTGAAAGAACCTCTTCTAAAGTGGAATTTAAAGCTTTCATTTCCACCATTCCACTTGTTGTTCACAGACCGCTAGGTTTTTCGTCGAAAAATCATGGGAATTATACCCCCTTCCTCACATAACTAATCCGCCAATTCAGCGACCATGTTTCCCCTCCATCGGTGGATCGTTCCCAGTCCCACATAAAGGAGTCTTTTTTTAGATCGTAGAAAACCATTCTAGATATGATCATCTGGCCCTTTACTTCGCGTGGGTGAGTCTTGAAGATTCTTTTATTTCCATCAAAATCCCCAATAAAGTCAAAATATCCACCCTGATTATCTGCCCATGCCTGACGCCAAATTTTCGTGGTTGCATTAAAAACGGAAATACTCGTTCCAATAAATCCTCTGTTCTGACCTGCAGTGATTTCAAAATTCTCTTGAAGAACTTTGCCTCCAGTTGTCCATTCTATTCTATTGGTGGCCTTTCCTACGGTGTTATTTGCCTCAGGCCAAGTGCCCTCCCACGTACCTTCCCAAAAGTTGAAGAAGTCAGAAGAATCAGTGTTGGCTAATGCAAAATCCTGAGCGCAAAGCTGTGAACAGAGGGTTAGAGTAAGTATTACGAAGAGATTTCTCATGGTTGTTGGTTTTGAACCTAACCATCAAATTACGAAAATCCCTTACCCAATTTCGATTGTGATGTTACTGGTTTTTGGCTTACCAATGCACAGCAATCTGTACCCTTCCCTTAATTCCTCATCAGAAAGTCCCTCGGCATCATTGGTGGTCACGTCCCCCTCGAGGCATTTGCCCCTGCATGCCGTGCAAAGCCCACTTTGGCAAGAATAGGGCATGTCCAATCCGGCATCTAATGCTGTCTCAAGGATGTTGGCATTCATCGGTACAGGCACAAGGTATTCTTCTCCGTCAAGGAGAATCTTCACATTGCTCGCCGTGTTGGTGTCTTCAGTGAGGAGTTCCTTGGGAGAGGTGACACCAGCTTCAAAACTTTCCATCCGAATGACTTCTTCTGAAATTCCAATATTTTTCAATCCTTCCACCGCTATGTCCATCATGGGCTGTGGACCGCAAATGAAAAATTCTGCAGAAGAAAGGTCATTTGAAGAAATAAGATCGCCGACGATCCCTATTGATAACCTGCCTTTTATTTCACTAATATTTTCTGAATCTTCTTCCAATATGTGAAGGAGGCTAAAGTGGTCGTTGTTGGATGCCAACTGCTCAAGTTCGTTCCTGAAAATAATTGAGTCAATATCTCGGTTGCAATAGATCAAAGTGACTCTAGTCTTTGGTTCCTTTTGGAGCATTGTTTTAAGAATAGAAATCAAAGGAGTGATCCCGCTTCCGCCACCGATGAAACAAATATTTCGGGCATTGGACTCGTCGTATGAAGTGGTGAACATACCCATCGGTTCCATTACCTGCACGGTCATTCCAGCCTTATAGGTATCCCCGATGTGATTCGACATTCTTCCATCATCCACCCTCTTGATCGTCACGGCAGGATTTTCGTTCAAATAGGGCGAGCTGCAAAGAGAGTAGGCTCTTCTTATTTTCTTACCCCCCACTGTATCAATGATGGTTATAAACTGACCCGGTTCGTACTCAAATTTTTCCGACGGATTTTCAAAAACTAAGTTGACCGCATCCTTTGTGACAGGCACGATTTCCTTCACGGTCATGGTGAGATACCTGTCGTCTGATTTTGCTTTATTTTTCTTTTTGAAAAGTCCGAATGCCATAGGTTTTGTATTTGAAGCCGCAAAGTTAACAGGGAGGGGCAACAAATAAGTTCGATGCTCTATTTTTG
>CAYORY010000184.1:0-4234 GCA_964406435.1 uncultured Roseivirgaceae bacterium
GAATTTTGAAATAATTAAAACTTAATAAAATGAAAAAATCAGGAATTATAGCACTCGCACTGGCAGGTATGATGATAGCCTTCACTTCTTGTCAGGATGACTCCCCGGAGTTGAACTCAGACTTGGATGCTTTGGAGTTAGAATCTGATGCGGCGACTGAGACCACCTACGAGAGCATAGACCAATTGGTAGAGGACGCTTTTGAAGTGGTGGACGCAGGAGGATCGAGAGCAGCTCAAGACGAACTTGGCGACTGTGTGGAGATTACACACGATACAGAAAACAAAACCATTACCATAGACTATGGCGATGGCTGTGAAGGCCGACTTGGCAATGTGTGGTCGGGTAAAATCGTGATAGAATATAACCTGAGAGCCTATGAGCCGGGAGCCTATCGCATCATCACTTTTGTGGATTTGTTCTTTAATGACATAGGAATAGAAGGAATAAGAACCATCACCAACACTTCCACTACGGATGAAGTCCTAGAGTTCACCGTGACGCTTGAGGGTGGTAAGCTGGATTTCGGTGACGATGTGTTCGTAACCAGAGATGCTGAGTGGGTGAGAAAATGGTACGTGGGTCAGGGCAAAGTGACCCTACATGGAGAAGCCGAAGGCATCAACATCAACGGGATAGATTACTCCACGACTGTGAGCGCTGAAACACCACTGACTTTCTTGCGAGACTGTGCGAGATTGATCCCGGTTTCAGGCATTAAGGAATTGGTGGTAGGTGAGCGCACCTCTACGCTGGACTATGGCGATGGCGAATGCGACAGACTGGTAGATGTCACCATCAATGGCGAGACATTCACAAGAACAATTAGACCCAGAGTGGGCTTACGATAAGTGAGGTTAGTAGATTAGGTAGTGGGGGTCGCACCGAAAGGTGCGGCCCTTTTTTATTTCAAATCCACGCTCGACGACCGGATGTGAAGGTCTCGTTGCGGGAATGGAATTTCGACGTTGTGTTCTTTGAATTTCTCAAAAATGGCGAAGTACAAATCACTCTTGAAGGGTGCCGGTCGGTCGGTGTACTCGGACGTCCACACGATGAGTTTAAAATTGAGTGAACTGTCACCAAATTCGTCGAAGAACACATCCGGTTTTGGTGTGCGTAGGACGCTGGGATTACTATCAGCTACTTCTAGCAGAAGCTTCTTGATTTTCAGCGGATCCTCATTGTAGCTCACCCCGACCGGAATCCTGAATCGGATGTTTCGGTCATTGTGACTCCAGTTGATCACCCGCCCGGAAATGAACTCCGAATTGGGCACAATGATGGAGACATTGTCATTTGTCAGGATGGTAGTGGCTCGAATGGAGATGTTCATCACATTGCCACTCACATCATCCAGCTCTATTCGGTCACCCACTTTTATTGGCTTTTCAAAAAGAATGATGATGCCTGAAATGAAATTGTCGGTGATGGTCTGGAGGCCAAACCCAATCCCCACACCTAGCGCCCCAAACAAAACCGTGAGCGCGCTGAGATTGATCCCGGCCGTCTGGATAATGACCAAAGCACCTATGATCATGACGAAGAAACGGCTGAGATTGCCGATGGAAATGCTGGCACCTCGCTCCATCCCGGCTCGGCTGAACACCCTATTGACCAGCAGGTTTTTGAGTTTTTTGGATAGGAAGGAAAGGATAATGAAGGCGATGAGGATATACAGAATCGTGCCCATACTGATCTGCGCTTCGCCTAGCTTGAACAGTGGCTGTCCGACCCACTGCATCATGTTTCCGAAAAAATCTCTAAACGATCCCCAAACTTCTTTAAAGTCCATGTGGTGAAGATAGTAAATGGAAATGCATTGTGACGAGGTGGGTCGTGTGAAGAAGTCTTCATCCAAACCAGGAATATTTTTTATCCCTCCGGTCGCGGAAACTATTGAATCCTGACAGGTTTTCAAAACCTGTCAGGTTTGGACTATGAAAATTTATCCGTAGTTGTTGGACCTATGACCACCGACCAAATGATGACTTGTGATGAGCTCCAGCAAGGGCAAAGAGGCTTTAGTAGACCACCCGTCTGATGGATATTGAAAAGAACAGCGGCGTGTCGTCCGTTTGAGGCAAAAAGAACAATGAGAGCCTGGTTTGAGGCTTCTTCACCAATTTTCCAACGGCTGCTTCCAACTTTGTGAAATCTACATCAAAACTAAAACCGGACGCATTGAAGACCTCAGTTTGATCTCCCTCTTCAGGAAAAATCATCTGATAACTTGGCGACCAGTTGGCATAAAGCACCACACCTTTCCAGTTCATGCCGGTTCCTTTTCCGATACCCATCCCGATACCAAGGTTGATAGGAATGTTGAGCTGCTGCTGAGTAGATGAGACCGGGCTAATCGAAAAGTCGTCAAACGTTACTTCTGTTTCGAAATAAGAAAATTCAGCAGAAATCTCATACTTGGTGGCAAACCAGCTACTTAAGTTCCCCTGACCATCCACCGGTAAGTTTAAGGAAACACCACCAAAACCAAGAGCACCATTGAATCCTGTACCTGTAAGTGTAAAAGCATCATCAGAGAGTTCCATATATGACATGCCAAGACCCCACATGCTACTCCCAAAGAAGCCACCTCGGAGCTTCCAGGCATCTATTTTCTCCTGCGATGCAGCGTCTGTGGTGGTGGAAGTGATTCCAACCTGCCCAAAAGCCGAAACAGAAAAAACAAGGGCCAAAACTGCGACAAGGGATTTGTGAAAGAATCTCAGTTGATCATTTGTTGAATTCATAATTGTCAGTCGATTGATGAAAGTGTTTAGTATAGTTTCAAGACCAAACCTATTCTAAAATTCTTCCAACCTAAATACCTCTTTAGGGGGATTATTCCCACAAAATACCGTCGGAATTGATGAAATGAGGTGCATCAGATTTACTGTCTTCAGTGCCATTTTTTGGCGTTCTTCGACAAACCGGTGTGGTACTTTGCTGCAAATGGTTACTTTCGTCTGGTCATCCTGAGTTTATCGAAGAAGACCCACCCCGCACTCTTCGACAAGCTCAGAGTGACAACCCGAGTTTGAAGGAGAAACTAATAGTAAACAAAGAAGATGGCAGCATAGGCAGTACTTGTTAAAGAGGAGCTGTTCGGTGAGTGAAGAGGCCATGAAAGTGGAGTGGGAGATGGAGAAAGTGAAAGAATAAATTTTACAGATATGAATAAATTACTAACGATCACAATATCTATTTTACTATCCATCTGTGCATATTCACAACCACCTCGAGATATTGGTCTACCCGAAGATCAAATACTGCGCTTTTACTATTGGCAGAAAATAGGTGACTTCAAAGGCGGTAAACCAACCAAGGTCAATCTCAAGTGGTCAGGTTGGGGTGAGCATGACCTCACATACTATTTGAATGACATATTTATTTTCAACTCCGCCAACGTACAACAAGGTGGCCCTTCTCAACCAGGCACCATTTACTCCAAGATAAACACACTTGAATCCAAAATTCCAGTGAATCACGCCACCAGCCGTGGAGCATCGCCTAGATTTGCCAATAATGTTATTCAAACTGAGTATGACCATAGGCTGAAAATATTCAAACCAACATCGATCTACAATTTTGAAAGACACAATAATGACGGAGTTCCGGAAGTGCTGCGATCAATGACCCGAATAAAATGGGAAGAAGATTTAATAGTCGAAATTTTAGTAACCCATGTTAGTAACCCTAACAGAGTCAATCAATACATCTTAAAATACAATGTTGACAAATTTTTGATTGGGTATGACCGCCTCCAGTCCGATATACTCATACAATCAATTGAATTCGTCTATGACGAATTTGACAATTTGATTCAAAAAATTACCACAAATCAGGATGGGAATACTACTACGCATGATTTCATTTACACCTTTCCAAATAATGACAGAAGTAAAGACTGGATTATTTGGAATGGTGTATCAAGAGTCGTGGTATATTAAACATTAGCAATCGCAATTCATCAACCTCCTCCGCTGATGCGAGCTTGTAGCTCGTACCCTCATCAAACAAAATCAAATTCACCCCTTAGGCATCAACACCGAAGAATCCCCGTAGCTCAAGAATCGGTAGTCTTTGCTCAGTGCCTCGTCATAGACCGTCCGCCAGTCCTCGCCAATCAGGGCGGCCACAAGTAAGATCAGCGTGGAGCCGGGCAGGTGGAAGTTGGTTACCAGGCCCGAGCATATCCTGAACGCATACCCCGGGAAGATAAAAATCTCCGTGT
>CAYORY010000185.1:0-4176 GCA_964406435.1 uncultured Roseivirgaceae bacterium
TGGGTCACAATTCCGGAAAAATTGAAGAAGGATTTAAGGCAAATCTTGTGTTGCTGGAGACAAATCCTCTGGATAATATTTCAAATACACGGAAAATAAACACGGTTTTCTTGAATGGAAAAGTATTGGATAGAACCCGACTGGATCAAATGTTGGATGCTGTCAAAAAGGCAAATGATGCTAGTAGAAAAGTATCAATCGATCATTATACTTCTGGCAGTCGTGGACATAACCATTAGAACTTAGCTCTTGGTAGGATACTACTCAGGTGAATAGAAAACATTTGGTAGTTCCTAAGTTGGAGTTATAATTTGGGTTAACGAAGGCTAACATATGCTATGAATGAATGGGGTTTTATCGGTCAGGATATTTTCGTGGGGATTGGAAAGTCCGCCACAAGTTTTAAATTTAAATCAGGATGTGGCTATGTGCGAGACGTGAGGTTGGTGCTTTCTAATTCCCACTCATTATAGCTGTGCGTTAGCGAGAATTCCTTCAAACCGATAAAAATGGATAGGGATATTGAACACCTGAACAAATCACTAAATTTCATTTTTAACAACTCCGAAGTTACTCCCTCGGGTCAAGTAGTTGAAAAACGGTATTTGGTTGGGACTGTCAAGAATCTGAAAATTGTAATTCATCCAAATGAACATCCTCCTCCACATTTTCATGTTTTATCAGACGAGATTAATGCCAGCATCGATGTGATAACTTGTGAACTTCTTAGAGGTGAAATCAAAAATTCTGATATGAAGAAAATCAAATATTGGCATAGCCTTAACTCAAAAGAAATTATTAGAGTATGGAACCTCACGAGACCGAGCGACTGTCCCGTAGGAAGAATTGAACAAAAAGAATGAAATATTTAGCCCTTGATGTAGAAACCGCCAATTCAGATTATTCGAGCATTTGTCAAATCGGTGTTGCAGAATTTGATAATGGCCAAGTAGTCGACAGTTGGAATTCACTGATTAACCCAGAAGATTATTTTGACTTCTTCAACACCGAACTTCATGGAATTGATGAGGAAAAAGTCAAAGACGCTCCAACCTTCCCTGATATTTACAACGAACTGAGTAATTGGATATCTGACAGAATTACCGTTCATCACATGCCATTTGACCGGGTTGCTATTTCAAGGGCTTGCGAAAAATATGAACTTCCATTGATTTCACCGATTTGGCTTGATTCTGCCAAAATAGCAAGACGAACCTGGGAAGAAGTGTCACATAGTGGCTATGGTTTGGCGAACCTTGCTCAAATGCTCAAAATTAAGTTTGAACATCATGATGCTCTTGAAGATGCAATAGCCGCGGGTTTTGTAGTGAACGAAGCATCAAGGATTCAAGACCTAACGATTGAAGAATGGGTTGATCGAGTTACGAAACCTTTAACAATTTATAAAGGTGGGTCATCAACTATAAAACTTGACGGCAATCCAGATGGCCCATTATTTGGAGAGCAGTTGGTATTCACTGGAACACTATCCATGACAAGATCAGAGGCTGGAAAGATTGCTGCTGAACTTGGATGTAACGTAACGAACTCTGTGACCAAGACAACAACTATGCTTGTCGTTGGGGCACAAGACGATTTTAAACTGGCTGGTTACGACAAAAGTTCGAAACATAGGAAGGCAGAGGAACTTATCAAAAAAGGACTAAAAATCAGGATTCTGTCTGAACATGATTTCGAACGAATGCTACGACTCTAAACATCTCGCTAACAATCGCTAGCACGAATACGCCAACTGCCACTTTGTCTCGTCCTAAAATAAGTTGACTCTTTCCCACCTGAGGCGGACAGGTTGGTATAACTAACTGAGAGTTCATGGAAAAACACAAAAGACCTGGCAATCGATGAGACTTGGTAAGGTTGCGCTACTTTCATGGATATTTATAAACTTTGGGACGCACGCTTGATAGTTTAGGTGTTAGGCAGCACCAAACTCTGACGCAGATATTGTGTCATTTAGATATGAAACAGCAAAGAAATTTAAAAATATTAACAGTCTTGCTCCTCTTAATTGGATGCTCTGATGACGATCTAAATCTCAATCCAAACTACCCTGAAGAACTAATAAACATTTTGGTAGAATCATACGAAGAAGACTATGGAACTTATAGACCATCGAACTATAAAGAATTTCCATCTTCGTGGTTTCGACAGAGATATAATTTATGGAGAAGAACAACTGTGAATATCTAGTTCTTTCGCCAGTTGATGCCCATTATATGGAAGAGGGTAAATGGGAATATGTTAACTTCAGTAAAACTATACGGATATACAAAATGAACAACGAATTATTGCGAGAGCTTAAGATAACATCAATAACTTCTAACCTCCTGCTAATTGAAAACGATCATGGCGCATGGCCTTACTAAGCCATTTGCAAAGTGTCTGCTAAACATCCCGCTTATCTGCCGCCAAGAAACTGAAGTGCTTTCTACATCCTTTCGCTCGTGGGAGTTTTTTTATCTTCATGGCGCAGTGCTACTTTGATACTTTGAATGCATCGGCAGATAAGCTACTTTTATTGCAATTAATAAAGCTCGGAGGCCACAGCGCCATATCTGGACGTTCTCTGCAAGCCAAATGAAATGAACAGTACCATTCGAAAAAATATCGAAGCTATCGTACATGTGCTTTTCTGGCTATTCATTTTTAGCGCGGTGAATGTTGATTGGAATTCGGATTGGTTTGATAAAACGATCCGAACAAATACGCCCCCACCACTCTCTGTACTGATATTTCCTTTCATTTTTTATGCGCATTCGTTATGGGCTATTCCTAATTTTTTGAATAGGAGCAAATGGAAAACCTATCTATTTTCGTTTCTCTTGATCTTTATTTTTCCCGAAATCATTCGCGCTGGTCTCCTTGATTTGAATGATCCTGATGTTACATTCTGGGAAGAATTCCGTAGCAGGGATAGTCTGATTCTTGGACAACCCAGTGTACTTTGGATGGCGTTTACCCTCTCAGCTGCCTATCGATTTACGAAAGATTGGTTTGTCAAGCAAAATCACATCGAACATTTAGGCAATCAACTGTCAGAGCTCTTGAAGAATAAGGGTCCTGTGATTCAGCCGTTGAATGATGATGAAGCTGCTGCATTGCAGCAGAGGCTGGAAACTACTTTGCGCCAACATCAGCTTTATTTGAAACAGGAACTTTCCCTTGCCGAACTGGCACAAGAGATCGATACGTCTGATAAAAAACTATCAACGCTTCTCAACCAAAACTAGCGAACCAATTTTTATGATTACATAAATTCATTTCGCATAGCCACCTTCAAAGAAGGCGTAATGGAAGGAAAGCTGAAAAACCTGTACATTGTTGGGCTTTCCTCTCAATGTGGTTTCAAGTCCAAGAGTAGCTTTTACAGGGCATTCAAGAAGGAAACGGGAATGTCTCCCTCCCAATTTATCAACTAGCATTCTGTCCGTATCTGTCCCATGGATTTTTTGGGACGACCTTCTCCTTTAAAAATCGTCCCACTGCTTCTTTCGGGATAGGTAAAGGAGAGAAATGCACTAATGTATCTACTGAAATCGGGAATTTCGATCTGTTCAAAACTTTCTAAATTTTGCTTTGGGGTTTGGACACAAACTACTTTTTAAGTCGATAATTCATGATGTTGTCTATTCAAAATCTGACAAAAACCTATCCTAATGGAGTCAAAGCCCTGGATGAAATAACCCTTGAAATTGGCCCAGGAATGTTTGGTCTCTTGGGACCGAATGGCGCAGGCAAATCATCCCTGATGAGAACCATCGCTACGCTACAAAGACCCGACAAAGGGAACTTGAGTTTCAATGGTATTGATATCGGAAATGATCCCATGAGCCTACGGAAAATCCTGGGCTATTTACCTCAGGAATTTGGAGTGTACCCAAAGGAAACAGCAGAAAATCTATTGGATTATTTCGCAATCCTGAAGGGTATATCCTCTCACAAAGAGCGCAAAGCCAAGGTCCGGGAAGTTTTGCACCTCACCAATCTATTGGATGTTCGGAAGAAACATGTTAGTTCCTATTCGGGTGGGATGCGCCAGCGATTTGGTATTGCACAGCTGTTACTCAATGACCCTCAGTTAATTATTGTGGATGAACCAACAGCAGGATTAGACCCTGAAGAAAGAAACCGATTTCTTAACGTTTTACGTGGAAT
>CAYORY010000186.1:0-4169 GCA_964406435.1 uncultured Roseivirgaceae bacterium
TAAGAGAATGGGCATATAACAATCTGAAAGGCGATCCGGTGATCTGGTTCATCGTTTTCTTGCTGTCTATGTTCAGCATCTTGGTCGTTTACAGTGCAACAGGAAGTTTGGCGTACAAAATGATGGGGGGAGATACCGAATATTACCTCTTCAAGCACTCAATACTTACGGTTCTCAGTCTAGCAGTCATGTGGCTAGCCCATAGGCTGGATTACAGATATTATTCTCGGATTTCTCGATTGGCCCTTATTCTATCCGTTCCCCTGATCTTATACTCATGGTTGTTTAGCCCGGAAGTCAATCAGGCAGGAAGATGGATCACCATACCCATCATCAACCAGTCTTTTCAGCCATCGGATTTAGCCAGTCTTGCGCTGATCGTTTCATTGGCCAGCATGCTGGCCAAGCGGCAGCAAAATATTGACGACTTCAAGAAGGCGCTTATCCCGATGTTGATATGGGTGGGTGTCATCTGTGGACTAATAGCCATGGCCAATATCTCCAGTGCTGTGCTGCTTTTTGGCACATGCATGCTCATTCTGTTTATAGGCAGAGTGCCAGTGAAATACCTCGCCATGCTCATGCTCATTGGTGCTGTAGCGGGAAGCGCAGCTATTGCCTTCGGACAAAGAGGCGATACTGCCCTCAGCCGAATAGAAGACTACATTTATAAGGATACCCCTTTTCAAGCCAAGCAAGCTTACGTGGCAATTGCCTCTGGCGGACTTTTAGGAAAAGGCCCTGGTCAAAGCGAGCAAAGAAATTTCCTTCCTCATCCATACTCTGATTTTGTCTATGCCATCATCATAGAAGAGTATGGCTTGGTGGGTGGTGTCACCGTTTTGCTACTCTATCTCGGACTGTTGTACCGAGGAATGAGAGCAGCGGCCAATAGTGAAAGAACGTACGGCGGATTGCTCTCGGCAGGATTGAGTTTTGCGCTTGTCATGCAAGCAATCGTAAACATGGGCGTGGCAGTTGGGCTCGGGCCAATCACAGGACTGACCCTGCCTCTCATTAGTATGGGAGGAACCTCACAGCTATTTACAGGTCTTGCTTTGGGAATCATCCTGAGTGTAAGCCGTGGAGATGTGGACACATCCATCGGAAAATCAATGTCGAATCAAATGAGACAAGCCGCATGAGCAGCGAAAGAACATATCGCATCATGATAAGCGGTGGAGGAACTGGCGGGCACATTTATCCGGCTATTTCCATTGCTCAGGCACTTCAGGCGCAGTTGGGTGCTCCCGAGATTCTATTCGTAGGAGCGAAGGGCAAGATGGAAATGAAGAAAGTACCTGAGGCGGGATTTGATATCGTAGGCTTGTGGATTAGCGGCCTTCAGCGAAAGCTCAGTTTGCAAAATTTGATGTTTCCGTTCAAGGTGATTTCCAGCATTATGAAATCATTCGCCCTTATCAGAAAGTTCAAGCCCGATGCGGTAGTTGGGGTGGGCGGATATGCCAGCGGTCCTCTTCTCTATGCAGCCTCCATTAAGAAGGTGCCGACACTTATTCAGGAACAAAATTCCTATGCCG
Organism: uncultured Roseivirgaceae bacterium; assembly: GCA_964406435.1. Lineage (GTDB taxonomy): Bacteria > Bacteroidota > Bacteroidia > Cytophagales > Cyclobacteriaceae > JAAEPI01. The sequence continues at coordinate 1,542 of CAYORY010000186.1, forward strand.
GATTGACCAATAAATGGCTGTCCAAAAGAGTGAACAAAATCTGCGTAGCGCATGAGGGCATGGAAAAATATTTTCCAAAGGAGAAGCTGATAGTTACGGGAAATCCTGTTCGCTCAACAATTATTCTTGATCCTTCGGAGAGAGAGAAGGCATTTGATTTCTTTGCTTTTTCAAAGGGAAAACAAACAGTCTTGATGACGGGTGGCAGTCTGGGAGCGCGAACGCTCAATGAGGCGATGCTGGCTGGTTTGGACGTTTTTGCCAAGGCCGATATTCAAGTGATCTGGCAAACCGGAGGCTTCTATTTTGAAGAAATGAAGGCAAGGTCTGAGGGTAAGAATCTGGAGAACGTCCGAATTTTCGATTTTCTGAAGGAAATGGATATGGCTTATGCAGTAGCCGATGTGGTCATTGCCAGGGCAGGTGCTCTTTCCATCGCAGAGCTGGAGCTCACGGGTAAAGCGACCATTCTCATTCCTTCACCAAATGTGGCCGAAGATCATCAGACCAAAAATGCCAAGGCATTGGTGGAACGAAAATCCGCCATTCTTCTGAAAGATGATGAAGCAGTGCGAGAACTGGCCACTCAGACCCTTACACTGCTGGCCGATGAGGAAAAAAGGAGAGAATTAGAAAAAAATATTGCAGCCATGGCTCAGCCCCAGGCCGCTAAAAAAATTGCTCACGAGGTAATCAAACTTGTCGCATGATGGAAGATTACGATAGAATATATTTTGTAGGAATTGGAGGTATAGGCATGAGCGCCCTGGCTCGCTGGTTCATTGCCCGTGGAAAGGCCGTGGCTGGATATGATCGTACCGAAACAGATCTGACCAAGGCGCTGGTGGAGGAAGGATGCCTCGTACATTATGACGATGATGTTCTTCAAATCCCCACCGCTTTCAAGGGACAGGCAAAAACGTTGGTAGTTTATACTCCAGCCATCCCCGCAGACCATAAAGAACTTACCTTTTTCAAGGAGAATAATTTCGAACTGAAGAAGCGATCAGAAGTGCTTGGTATGCTGACCAAAGGACATTACACGATTGCTGTAGCGGGCACGCATGGTAAGACCACCACGTCTTCTATGATTGCTCATTTGCTGGCTGGCCAGTCTGGGGGTGTAAACGCATTCGTTGGAGGTATCATGAACAACTACAACTCCAACCTGATCATTGGAGATGAAGATGCCCCGATGGTGGTAGAGGCCGATGAATTTGATCGTTCGTTTCTACAGCTCAGTCCAAATTATACTGTGGTTACTTCCATAGATCCCGATCATCTTGATATTTATGGTAATGAGACCGAACTGGCTAAGTCTTTCAAGGCTTTTGTGGACAAGACCGACCCCAAAGGTCGCATCCTTATGAGCTCAGATGCCGGAGTGAAAATCCCTGGTCCACAATACACCTCGTATGACATCAAGCTAGGCGATATTGTTGCAGAGAGCCTCAGGATAGTTGAAGGAGCTTTTGTATTTGATTACCGGAAGGGAAAAATCAAAATCAGTGATTTGTTTCTCTACGTCCCCGGCCACCACAACGTAATGAATGCCCTTGCGGCCATCACGGTAGCTTTCGAAATGGGGCTTTCTGACAAGCAAATTCGGACACGACTAAAAACCTATAAGGGTGTAAAGCGACGATTCGAGTACGTTCAGCGCTTCGGCAAAACCATCATCATCGACGATTACGCTCACCACCCTACCGAGATTGACGCTATCATCAGATCAGTTCGGGTGCTATATAGAAAGAGGAAAATCACGGTCGTTTTCCAGCCTCATCTGTACTCACGCACACGCGATTTCATGGATGCCTTTGCCGAGAGCCTAGATGCCGCCGACGATGTGGTTCTCCTTCCTATCTATCCGGCTCGTGAGAAACCAATCAAAGACATCACTTCACAGGCCCTGCTGGATAAGATGAAGCTGCAGCGGAAATTCCTTAGCAGCAAAGAGGAGCTGCCCGATCTGCTGGAGGAATTGAAACCGGAGATATTGCTCACCTTGGGTGCCGGAGATATTGATAAGGAGGTACCAAAACTTGCCGAACTGTTTAAAGACAAGAAAAATGGGTAGAGGAAAGAGATACTTGCTGGCTTGGATTTCATGCGTGATCATCTTCATCACCGCCATTGGATTTGCATCTCGAAAGGATATCCACATGAACTCTCTGGTAGTGGAAATCACCAGTGCAGAGGGCCTCAGCTTCATTAATGAAGAGGAGGTAGTGGAATTGATGCGTGGAGAGGAAAACGAGCTAAGCCTGCCAGTGAGCAAGTGGGATATGAGCGAAATGGAGAGCCGCGTAGAGGCAAATCCTTTCGTACTCGATGCACAGGTGTATCGGGATGTAAAAGGAAATGTCTTGGTAAAAGTGGATCAGCGAAAACCAGTTGCACGGATGTACCATGAAAAGGCCAAAGACAAATACATCGATGCGAATGGAAACCTATTGCCAACGGCGGCAAGGTTCACGGCCAGAGTGCCACTTATTGAAATTAAAGGGCTGTCCTGGGAAGAAAATCTTACCGAGACCGAGTACGGCAAAGACCTGCTCGCGCTATTGAACTACATAGAAAAGGACGATTTCTGGAGAGCTCAGATTGCCCACCTGTACGTGGACGCCA
>CAYORY010000187.1:0-4142 GCA_964406435.1 uncultured Roseivirgaceae bacterium
AAGGTATATTCCCTACATACTATCAACCCTATAATCACGACAAACCCAATGAAGATCGGGTAGATGCTGCCGTTGATTGGTTAAAGCTGCCCAAGGAAATCAGACCCCATATGGTCACCTTGTATTTTGCGTTGGTGGATGATGCCGGCCATAAGTACGGACCTAATGCGATCGAAACCAAGCAGGCAGTGCTGGAAGCAGATCGGTTGGTGGGAAGGCTTAGAGCAAAATTGAAGGAGTTGGATTTGCCAATTTATTTGATCGTCACCTCGGATCATGGGATGACCGAAATATCCAAGGGAATTAATCTGGGAAGTGTGGATTTTGGGAATGCAATTACTGATTTTTCATCTACTATGCTCATGGTGTATTCGGACAAAGCTGACTTGCTTGCCAGTATAAGCGAACAACTAGGCGAATTTTCGAATTTGGAAGTATTGACAAAGCAGGAAGTTGGAGAGCAATTGGGGTTCAGCAACGATGATCGGGTGGGAGACCTTGTGGTGCTTTGTGATCCACCCTATGTGATTCAGAAAAGGCCAGGATATGTTTCGGGGGGAACTCATGGGTACGATCCCTTGCGATGCGATGACATGGGAGCGATTTTCTACATAGAAGGGCCTGATGTGAAGGCTGGTATCCAATTGGAGTCTTTTGATAATGTGGAAGTGTATCCACTTGTGGTAGAGTTGTTAGGGTTGGGGGGTGAGAATTCTTCCAAAAATCTTAGTTGGAAGCTGCTGAAGTAGAGGGTTTGTCATCTTTAGCTTTCCACAAAAAAAAATATCCACCGACCCCAACATCCCGGAATATAACCATCGCATATTGTGCGCTACTCAGCTAACTTTGCTCCAATGAAGGAGTACGAATTAGTGGAGTTGAAGAATGGCATCAGAGTCATTCATAAGGAGGCAAACGACACTAAGATCGCCCACGTGGGCATCATGCTGGATATTGGTAGTCGCGATGAACTGGAGCACGAGCAGGGGCTGGCTCATTTCTGGGAACACATGGCCTTCAAGGGAACCAAAAAACGCAAGCCATTTCATATTCTTAATAGGCTGGAGTCACTTGGTGGCGATCTCAATGCTTATACCACCAAGGAGAAAATTTGCTTTTATTCGGCGGTTTTGGACAATCATCTCGAAAAGTCTATTGAGCTACTGGCTGATATCACCTTCAACGCCACCTTTCCTGAGAATCATATATCGAAAGAAAAGCAGGTCATTTTAGAAGAAATGGCCATGTACAGAGACACCCCCGAAGATGCCATTCAGGATGAATTTGATGAGCAAATCTTTCCCAATCACTCACTAGGCAAAAATATCCTGGGCACAACGGAGACGGTCTCCTCGTTTAGAAGAAAGGATTTCAAAGATTTTCTATACAGGAACTTAGACACTCGAAAAGTCGTCATTTCAAGTGTTGGAAATTACCCTGCCAAGAAGCTTTTCCGATTGGTCAAAAAACATCTGAATGATGTGCCTGAGAAAACTCAGACTCATGGACGCATTCCAGCCACTGGTTATACGCCCAGTCGTATCGAACTGAAGAAGTCAATTAGTCAAGCACATTTTGCCATGGGTATGCCGGCCTTTCATCTAACGCACAAAAGCCGCTTCCCCTACTTTTTTATGATCAACCTGCTAGGCGGGCCGGGAATGAATAGCAAGCTGAATCTTTCGCTCCGAGAGCGGCACGGATTGGTCTATGGAGTGGATACCAACTATGCGCCCTATCAGGATACCGGACAGATGGGGATATACTTTGCCACGGATGCGCGCAATCTGAAAAGAGCCCAACGATTGATGATGAAGGAAATAGAGCAGCTTAAGCAAAAGTCGCTCGGAAACATGCAGTTGCACAAGGCAAAACAGCAGATCAAAGGACAGCTTGCAATGAGCGAGGAGAATAAGAACGCCTACATGCTAATGATGGCCAAGAGCCTGCTCGATCTGAATAAACTCCCCAATCTTAATGACATCTTCAAAAGAATAGACGCCATCACCTCGTCTCAGCTTCAGGATCTTGCCATCGAAACGCTGGACATTTCAAAAATGAGCACCCTGACGTATTTACCAGAATAATTAAACTCCCCTCTCCCTAGGAGAGGGGCAGGGGGTGAGGATTAAACTCCCCTCTCCCTTTTTTATAGGGATGGAGAAAGGGGTGAGGACTAAAAATACCCGTATCTCGGCGGATTAAGACCGGCGATTCGCATGTACAAATTGGCTTTAGCTCTATGATTGGTCATGTGATCTCTCACAAAGTAGAAACACTCTTGCTTGTTTGTGTCCACTTGCCCGAACGGCTTCACACTCTCGGCTAGTTGAGCATCTGTAATCTCATTGAGGTGTTTCATGGCCGCTTCTTTATACCCCTTCACAGCCGCAATCACCTCGGCCTTTGACATTTTGGTAGCGTCAGGTTCAGCAAATTTCCGGCCCGTATTGCCATGTACATAAATATCGATGAGCGCATCGCATATATAAGATGAATGAATGATCTGCTCAGCAAATGATTTGGCACCTTTCTCTGGAGTGTACAAATATAGATTTTCAGGCATTGTTTCGGCTACTTCTATGGTGAGGTCAAATCCTCTGGATAGCAGTGGGCCGTAACTCTTTGCGAAATCTGTTTGTGCTTGAACTTGAAGCAGTCCAACTGATAATAATGTAAAAATGAGTTTTCTCATGATAATTGTTGGTTTGGAATGAGATCGAATTTACTCAGTTTAATTGGACAAGGTTTTTTGATTTTATTTTTCAAGTTTGAGAAATACCTATCTTTAAATACCAAACCTTACAACCATGCTTTCAACTATACTCTATTGGGCGGCCAGGATCATTGCTGCAGTGATCATGCTCCAAACCCTTTTTTTTAAGTTCTCTGGAGCAGAAGAATCTATCTATATATTCGAAACCGTGGGCATGGAACCATGGGGTCGGTATGGAGTCGGCGTTTTCGAATTGATCGCTTCCATCTTTATTCTGATTCCAAGAACTGCATGGCTTGGTGGCCTTTTGACCACAGGTCTTATGCTTGGTGCCATTTCCATGCATTTTTTGTTCCTTGGTATAGAGGTGCAAGGAGACGATGGGCAATTGTTTGCTTATGCGATTATTGCCTTAGTCTGTGGAGGATTTGTGGCCATACGTGACAGAAAGCAAATTCTGAGCACACTTCTTGGCCGATAGCCATTTGATTTTTTATCTCTCCTGACCTTATTTTGGGCTAAAAATCAATGACTATGAATAAGCTATTATTTGGGCTGTTGATTTCGCTTTCGATAGCCTGCTCAAACAATCCAACTCCCGCCGTGGATGGCACTTTACCTGAAGGAGGTGAGTTCACAGCCTACGATCAAGTGCCTGGCTTGTCTCATGCAGTATACTCCGGGCAAGATCAGCAGGTCACGGCAGAAGGAGATGTACTAGATGGGAAGCAACACGGCACATGGATTTCGTACTTTCCTGATGGCAAGATCAAAAGTGTAACTTCCTATCTGAACGGAATGAAACAAGGCCCACAGATTGAGTTTGAAAATTCAGGATATGTCGTTTCAAAATCACCCTACGTCAATGGCTTTCTCGAAGGTGAATTCAGGTCGTATAACAGGGGAGTTATCGTAGAAAGAAAAACCTATAAAAATGGCGAATTGCACGGGGTGGTTCAGAAGTACTACAAGGATGGAACGATCATGGAGGAATCGAACTATGAAGATGGGTTAATCCACGGAGAGGCCAAGTGGTACGATCAAAAAGGTCAATTGACCATTAAATACACTTACGAAAAGGGTCAATTGGTCGAAGATACTTCGGACGAATAATCGGCTAAGTACCTCCTTTAATTTACTTAATTTAACTTAGATGGAATGAAGGCAATCATTCCATTTTTTATACTCATCGTTGCTTGCTCACCACAATCGCACGAAAACAATTCCTCTCTCATAGATCAAATGGCTGGCTTGGAAGGCCTGGAGGGTAAACAAGAATACCTATCGAGTCCGTTCGTAGCGGCGGGAGATCGGGCGTATGTGGTTGGGCATCAGGACGGTTCCTTCCCTGATCTTGGCTGGCATGTGAAAGATGAAATGGGTGGTATTTGGGCACACCCGATCAAATTATTGGATGGCTATTCGC
>CAYORY010000188.1:0-4066 GCA_964406435.1 uncultured Roseivirgaceae bacterium
GGAGTGAGGCCTCCAAAAGTCCCTGTGACGAATGCCTCATCTGCTCCGTAGGTGTCGTACAGAGAGAAATTCTTTTGCCTGACTGTTATTCTATTTTCTTCACAAATCCTGATCACATTGGATCGGGTGATGCCATTCATACAATACTCGCCTGTGGAGGTCCAAACCTCTTCCCCTCTCACAATGAAGAAATTGGTGGCATTGCAGGTGGACACAAAACCATTCACATCCAACATCAACGCTTCATCAGCTCCCGCTTCAATCGCTTGAATCAACGCTTGCACTTCATGGAGTTTGCTGTGGCAGTTGAGTTTAGGATCGAGGTAGTCGGGCGAGCCACGCCGGATCGTACTGGTAAAAAGAGTAATGCCTTTCTCAGCCGTTTCTTTCGAGGCTTGTTTGTGCTCGGCAATGATCACGACGTTGGGGCCTGAGATCGTTAGCCTCGGATCTTGCGAAGGTGTCTTCTTGATGCCGCGTGTGATCATCAATCGAATGTGCACGTCATCATGCATGTCGTTTTTCTCCAGGACTTGAAAGATGGTGACGATCAACTCGTCCTTGGTGAAAGGAAACTTCATGCCCGTGGCGTAGGACGCTTGCCAAAGCCGATCGAGGTGTTGATCGATAAATGCCAGCTTTCCATGGTGAAGACGGATTCCCTCCCAAATGCCATCACCTACCAGATAGCCACTATCAAAAACGGAGATCTTCGCCTCCTTGCGAGGGAAATACTCGCCGTTGATATAAATCAGAACATCCTCGTTGCGAGGGTCTTCGATTGCGTTGTGGGTTCCGTGGATCATAGAAAAATGCGTTTATTTATTTCACCTCCATCACCGGGTATATCCATCGGTAGGAGCGCAGAAGAAAGACTTCCCTGGCGGAAAATGGGCACTCGGTATCGGGGGGTAAAATCACCAGATCGCCTTTGGTGAAACCTCCCTTTTTGTGGACAACAGGCTGCTCCGTGATGGCCGAAATGTAGAACAGCGTACGGGCATTGAGCACCTGCTCGCCATGAAAATACCTACGAGGAGGTTCGGCATAAATGAACAAGTTTCTATTTCGTGCCATCTCCCCCAGTTCCTTTGCCGCTGCTACGTTGGTCACTACGTCCGTCGATTCGTATCTCACCGGCAGAATGAAATGATTGAATCCTATACGCACAATGATCAAAAAAAGAGCGAGCAGCACCAGTCGCTGTTTTTCTATTTTGTAATACAGGAAAACACATGAGGCGAGCGCCGCAAACCAGATTCCGGTGATAAGCCAGGCAAAATCAAAATCCCTAGTCTGTGCCAGAAAGGGGACCGAGAGGGTGCCTAGCGCGAGTGCCACCAGCACACCAAGCACACCACGTTCTACAAAATTCGCCCATTTCACTGCGGTGGTTTTGAGATATTCGTGACCAAAAGCAAAGACCATTGTGGAAATGGGCACAAACATGAAAAGGTATCTTGGGTGATTTTTTGGCGAAAGCCAGTAAAGAACAATGTTGGCTAAGAAGAGGACAATCATCACGCGGAGGAATTCGTGTTCTCTTATTTTCTGTCGTGTACTCCTCGAGAAAAGGGCTAGCCCAAAGAGTGTCCAGGGCATGAAAGCATAGAAGTAGTCAAGCGGAAACTGGAAGATACCTCTAATGGATGTCCATATGGAATTTTCCAGTGCGGTGCGCTGGCTGGATTCGGAGTAGAGCGTTTTGAAGACATCATCGTATGTCCGATCGGGGTTTTGCTGAAAGTATAGGTAATAATAAACAGCTATAAGTCCGACGCATGTGAGCCCGGCAAGAATGTGTGCAGGGGAGAAGAGGAGCTTGATTTTTCTCTTGTAAAGCAAATAGGCAATGATGGAAATGCCCGCAAAGGCGATCGCCGGTAGTCCCTTGAGCATATAAGTGACGACCGTGATCAGGTACACAGAGAAAAATAGCGCCCAATATTTTTCGGCTTTCCCAAAACGATAGATGAGGATAAACAGCACAAAGATGAACCCTGAAAAACAGGTGTCGATCAGGCCGAGCATGGAGTCGTAGGAGAGCACCCTGCCACATGTGAAGAAGGCCAGCGCACTGATGGCAGCAAGCTTATTCCCGATTTCTTTTCTTGATAGGAAGTAGATAGCTCCCATGAAAAGAAACATAAAAATGGTCATTACTAACCGCAGGGAGAACTCGTCGTATTTTCCGGTGAGCCCAAAACCCAATGCGATGAACCAGTTGTAGAGCGGTGGTTTGTTTTGATAATAGACGTCCCCGAGTTTTGGAGTGAAGTAGTCGCCACTAAAGATCATCTCAAGTGCTACAGTCGCTCGAATGCCCTCATCGGCGATGAGTGGCATTAGCCCAAGGTGGTAGAAAACCGCCGGAATGAGTAAAATCAGAATCGCAACGTAAAGCGGCTTTGGATTTTCTTGTAGCTTGTCGATCCAGCTTTGGGAGGGGGCGTTCATCTCAGCTAAAGTAGCGAAACGAGGGAGTAACTCAATTCATGTAGTCACTCAAATAGCCGCTTTTTTGAAGGAAGTCTTTAGCGCTTTCGATATTCAAAATATCAGAGATAGCCTGCTTCTTATCCTGCGCTTTGTCGTAGTAGGCTTTGCTGATTTTGTACCCCATAGAATAACCAAGATCGCTGGGACGCCCTTCTTTTCTTTTGCCACCATACAGCCAGCCATTGTATTCTTTTCCGTTCATGATGGTCACAAACTCTTTGCACAGTTCTTCCTTGTTTGCGTTGAAATAGTCCAAGGCCGATTGATTTATTTGTTTGCCTGAGATCAATTCTCCAATGAAATCGGCAGCTCCTTCATTTATGCTTTGAGAGAGCAACGTGTTTTTTTCAGGGAATTTTTGATTGAAGTGAATCAATTCATGAGCCACGATGTATGGAATATTGGCTATTTCATTTTGCATTTCAACTCCAATGATCAGCCCATTTTTCGAAGACGTACCACCGGAGTTGAATGCCCCAATTACGAAGTAGGTCGGTGGAAAAACGGCCGAAGGATAGATTTCCTTTAGGTTCTTGTAACACGCCCTGATTTGCTCTTCTTGACTGGCAATTTCATAAGAGCCCTCTCTGATTTTCTCATAATCCGCTTTTCGTTTCTGGACTGTTTTATACAGGTTTTTCGCGCTCTCAATTCTGTAAGGAGTGAAGTCAGTCACACCTTGACTGCCTTTTTCGAGATAAACTCCGAAAGCTTTTTTATCTGATTCCGCCTGATCAAAACATTCCCAAAAAAGCGGAATGTCAGAAGTCACAAACTCTGCTGAATTGGGGTCTGAGGTAAAAGTTTTTTGTGAAAACAGAGGTGAAAGTAGGATGGCTAATAAGCAAGTGGTGATGAGTTTCATACTATTCATTTTGTCCAAAGACAAAAGCATTTCATAAGGGTTGCCGCTTAAACCACCCAAATCAACATGATTCCAAAAATGAGTAGCATTAGCGCGTATAATTTCATAAAACGAATAACAGGTGGGATTACCTTACTGGCAAATTTATGATGCCATTTCCAGGGAAAAATGAGAAGGCCAATTGTTGTGATCACTACCACCCAACCAATTATTTGAAGATAGTAGCCGTAGTGGTCGTAGGACTCATGGAAAATTAGAGATAGTCCGAAAACTAAGCGAATACTCATTTCAGTAAAATGTGCCTTGGCCGAGCTGGCAAAAGACTCAAGGAATTTGCGACCCCACTTCGGGTGTGCCGTCATGATCACTGATAGGCTGATCAGGAATAGGGCGAAAATGTAAATGACTATTTCGGAGAGCAAGTCCATTATTGAAAAAGCAAATCATTCAAATACCTCCCCGGCATCAGCGTAAAAACCCCGGCGATAATAATAGCACCGAAGTAAAGGATGATCATTTTTCGCTTATGCGATTTCACATTGCCCTTCTTGATTGCCGTGTAGGCCGCAGGCACTGTCCAGATGGTGAGGAAACTCAACAGGTGAATCCACCCGAAATGTCCCAGAAAAGTAGACCCAACCTTTGCAGGCATGAAAAGCGTGATGACAGCCGTGAAAAGCATCAGAATCATGTACACCCGAC
>CAYORY010000189.1:0-4057 GCA_964406435.1 uncultured Roseivirgaceae bacterium
ATGCAGCTGACATTCTCATTCAGCTACCGCTCAAACGAAGAGAGGAAATCATCGGGTTTTTGTCCAATGAAGAAAAGGCCCAAAACATTCTTGATTTGCTCAGATACGATGAGGATGTGGCGGGCGGTATCATGGCAAAGGAGCTCATCAAGGCCAACGTGAACTGGACGGTGAATGAGTGCATAGAGGAGATCCGGAAGCAAGCCGAAAATGTAACTCGTGTGTATGCAGTTTATGTAGTCAATGACGCAGGAAAACTGCTGGGCAAGGTCAGTTTGAAAAGCATTGTACTGGCCAAGGGCTCCACCAAAATCGCAGATATTTTTGAAGATGACGTGGTTTCTGTAGAAACCTATATGGCTGATGTGGACGTAGCGCAGCTGATGCAGAAGTATGATTTTGATGCTGTACCTGTGGTGAATGCCAGAGGGAAATTGGTAGGGCGCATTACGATAGATGACGTGGTTGATGTCATCACGGAGACAGCTGAAGAAGAGCGTCAATTAATGACTGGGGTGAGTTCGGATGTTGAGGAGGACGACTCAGTTTGGATGATTTCAAAAGCCCGACTCCCGTGGTTGATCATAGGGATGATCGGAGGTATGGTAGGGGCGCAATTTCTTGGCCTTTTCAAGGAGGACATTGTTTTGATTCCGGCGGTCGCATTTTTCATTCCACTCATTACGGCTACAGGTGGAAACGTTGGAATTCAATCCTCATCCATTGTAGTTCAGACCCTCGCCACATCCAATGTTTTTGTAGGAAGCATGGGGAAGAGGCTCCTCAAGGTGTTTTTTGTAGCAATGGTCAACGGCCTCATTTTGTCACTAATGGTGTTTGGCGCTATCATGCTCATCAATCGCGATCAATCGCTCGCAATGACTGTTTCGTTTGCGTTGTTTAGCGTGGTGCTTTTGGCATCATTTATGGGCACGATCACGCCGCTGGTCTTAAACAGACTGGGAGTAAACCCGGCACTAGCCTCAGGACCATTCATCACAACGACGAACGATCTATTGGGCTTGGCCGTTTACTTCATGGTAGCGCATACATTGTACAACTTATGAAAGGGGTAAATAGAGTTTTAATCGTAAATAAAATGCACCGAAGCATCGCCACGATGCTGCATGAAATCGGGTGGGATGTCGACTATCGTCCGACGATTACAAGAAAGGAAATTTTAGAAATTCTTCCTGATTATGAAGGGTTAATCATTAGAAGCAAGACTGCCGTGGATGACGAGCTAATAAGCCAGGGGTCGAATTTGAAGTTTGTGGGAAGAGCGGGAGCAGGAGTAGACCAAATCAATATCAACGCACTGGAAGCCAAGGGAATACAGTTGATTAATGCGCCAGAGGGAAATCGAAATTCTTTGGGAGAGCATACAGTTGGTCTTCTGCTTGGCCTGATGCATCACATTAATCGGTCATCCAATCAGGTTAAGAACGGAATTTGGAAAAGAGAGGCAAATCGAGGTATCGAGCTAAGTGGTAAGACGGTTGGGATTTATGGTTTTGGTTACATGGGATCCGCATTCGCGGAAAAACTAACAAGCTTTGGGTGTCGCGTTATTGCCTACGACAAATACAAAGAAGGTTTTGAGAGTAGGAACATTCAGGAAGTTTCTAAAGAACATTTCGAAAAGGAAACGGAGATTCTCAGTATCCATGTTCCGCTGACATCCGAGACAAGAGAGTATTTTTCCGAGGAATATTTGCGGCGATATACTAACCTCAAATTTTTGTTGAATACTTCAAGGGGTGAGGTGTTGAGTTTGCAGGGTGTTTTGAATTTGATGAACGAAGGAAAACTGCTCGGAGCAGGCCTTGATGTGCTTGAAAATGAGAAACTCGATCTGCTTAGTAAGGATGAAAAACGAGTCTTTGACGAACTAGCAAACAACGAGAATGTAATCATGACTCCCCACATAGCTGGATGGACACACGAGTCCTATGTGCGCATTAACGAAGTGATTGTCAATAAGATGATAGAATTAGGATTGTCTGCAAATCTTGCTCGGACATCCAAAAACTGATATATTTGCAATCACATAAAAAAAATCAATAAGGCGGCTTCAGCACTTGAGGCCGTTCTTTTTTGTTTAAAAAGTAAAGGAAAATGGCAATCAATTATTACTCCGCAGAAGGTCTTCAAAAGTTGAAGGACGAGCTATTGGAACTACAAACGAAGGGCCGTTCTGACATGGCCAAGCAGATAGCTGAAGCACGCGACAAAGGAGATCTCTCTGAGAATGCCGAATACGATGCTGCCAAGGAAGCCCAGGGACTAATGGAGCTTAAGATCAAGAAATTGGAGATTGCTATAGGAAATGCGCGTGTATTGGATCAGGCTGATGTGGATACATCCAAGGTATCCATCATGACCAGCGTGAAGATCAAAAATAAGAAGAACGGTATGGAAGTGACGTACCAATTGGTGGCTGAAGAAGAGGCTGATTTGAAGACTGGAAAGATATCTGTTCAGTCGCCTATTGGCAAGGGCCTGCTTGGCAAGAAAAAAGGTGAAGTAGCGGTGGTGAAAGCCCCGGCTGGAGAGATTGAGTTCGAAATCCTGGATATTTCCATCTAATGGCGTCTATTTTCACCAAGATCATAAATAGAGAAATTCCGGGGCATATCGTTGCGGAGGATGATTATTTTTTGGCCTTTCTGGATATTAATCCTCTGGTAATGGGACACACTCTGGTAGTTCCGAAAAAGGAGGTGAATTACATATTTGACCTTGACGATGAGACACTTGGTGGTTTGCATGCTTTCGCCAAAAAGGTCGCTAAAGCCATTGAGAAAGTGGTACCCTGTGCACGAATAGGTGTTTCTGTTATTGGATTAGAAGTACCTCATGCGCACATTCACCTGATTCCAATCAATGGCATTGCGGACATGAATTTTGCAAATAAAAAGCTGTCCCCAAGTCATGAGGACTTAGCCGATATAGCAAGGAAGATAAAGGCTGAACTCTAACTTAGTTTTCCAAAAGGGGATCTCCGAATACCCAATTGTCTGAATTTTTAGGATCGTCGCTTGTTAGAAAGGATTCTACGGCCATGATCAGTTCGTACCGAGACAATCGATAGTCGTTGTTCTTGTCTATTCCGTGAAAGGCCACTCCAGCGTGCAATTCGCTCATGCCTAGTGTGGCAAACATGTGGTCATACTCCTGCACAGAAATGAACCCATCCTTGTTGTCATCGAAGTAGCCAAAAATGTATCCCAAGATGAGGTTGGCATATTCTTCCATTATTTGAGTGTCTTCATTGTTGACAATCTCCTCATCAAAAAAGGCGAGCCATTTTTCCAGGCGCACTTCATACCGGGCATCCGGATCCATATCCTCAACCATCCTTCTAAAAAAAGTGTAAGATGATTCCTTAGCGGCAAGTGATTTGTCCGCTGGTAGATTGAGTTCCTCACTGATCTTGGCTGCAAGCTCCATAAAATCATCTTTTCTGATGACTCCATTTTTCTTGAAATCAAACAGGCCAAAAAGGTACGTAAGCTTGGTTTTCTGGAATTTGCTGAGCATGAGGATGAAAATAGAGCATTTTATTTATAAAAATAGGCTCTCCATTGATCAAGGTAAAAAACTCACCGAATCGCCCAATTTAATCTCACCTGCCTGAATGACTTTTGCTGTCAGACCTCCGTGTCCTCGCATGGCATTGTAGCCTCCTGTCCCGAAGTTTTCCTCCATTCTTGAGCAAGGATGACACTCTCCGGTTCCTTCGAGAATTGCTTCACCTATCTTGAACTTTTGCCCTTTCAGAGACAATAAATTAATTCCGGAAACTACAATGTTCCGCCTCGTCAGAAGCGGGTCCACCTGCTTGCCGAGGATTTTTGAAACGGCCTCCAAGTGTTCTTTCTGGATTAGAGTAACCGCTCTTTTCTTTGAGAAAGAGGAGCTGAAATGATCGCCCTCAAGTCCAAAGTCATTCGCTACCACGGTTTCAACTGAGACAGGCATTTCTCGACGTTGTGGTCTGATGGAAATGAAATCCACCACCCCGACATGCGGGATGGTGTTCATTAATTCTTTG
>CAYORY010000190.1:0-4046 GCA_964406435.1 uncultured Roseivirgaceae bacterium
GTATTCGGTCTAATTTCGCGTTGCACTTTCTGCAACTATGCGCACTTACCTTCTTTGGCTTTCGTTTATTGCTCCTGCGATACTCTGCGCCCAGCAAACTGTGGTTTCTGGAAAAGTAACAGAGGCTGCCACAGGTACACCGGTTCCGTTTGCGACAGTCAGTTTTGTCGGCACATCAGATGGTGCCATTACTGATTTTGATGGCAATTTCATTGCCCAGACGTCACAAGCTGTGGATTCTATATCTGTCACATACATTGGCTACTTACGTAGGGTCAAATCGCTAAAACCCGGAATATCACAGGTCATAAATTTCCAACTGGACGAAAGCCTGACATCACTTGATGAGGTGGTCGTCTATGCCGGAGAGAACCCCGCTTTTGAGATTCTGAGAAATGTAAATGAAAACAAAAAGAGGAACGACAAGAGACAGTTGGATGCCTATGAGTATGAGAGCTACACCCGCACCGAATTTGATGCCGACCACCTATCTCAGCAGGTGAGAAATGGAAAAATTATGTCTCAGATCACCAGTATGCTGGATAGTATAGAGCAGATAGCCGGCGAGGATGGACAACCCGTCTTACCACTGTTTATCTCAGAAGCGGTTTCCAGGTTTCACTACCGAAAGTCCCCTTTGGCCAAACACGAAAAAATGATCCGGACGAGGCTAAGCGGGCTGGGCATCACGGATGGCACCCTCACTTCTCAGGTCATCGGGAGCTCGTTTCAGGAGTATAATTTTTATCAAAATTGGCTGAACATCGTGGACAAGGAATTTGCCAGTCCGATAGCCGATGGAGGTCGATTGATATACGAATACGACCTGACGGACAGCCTGGAAGTGGACGGACATTACTGCTATCAATTGGATTTTTATCCAAAACAGGAGCAGGACTTGGCGTTCAGTGGTACCATGTGGCTCACCAAAAAGGAGTACGCCCTCAAGAGGATTGATGCTTATGTATCGGACAAGGCCAATCTCAATTTCATAGGAAAAATAAAACTGCAGCAGGATTTGGAGCAAGTGAGTGAGGGGGCATGGTTGCCCACCAAAACACGGGTGGTCATACAGATGAAGCCAATGATGCCCGGTTCTGCCGGATTTTTGGGAAAATTCTACGTATCGAACAAAGATTTTGTGATCAATCAACCCAAGGAAAATGAATTCTATCTCACCCCCCTTTCGCTTGATCCAGACGTTCGAAAATCGGACGATACCTACTGGCGTCAGGCTCGCCACGATTCGCTCACTCGAACCGAGGAACATGTCTTTGCGATGATCGATTCGCTGAAGAAAATACCGCGGGTGCGAAGGGCAACTGAAGCGCTGAAGTTTTTGGTCACTGGTTATATCAAATCCGGCAAAATCGATATCGGACCATACACCACTTTTGTGGGTAGCAATGATATCGAGGGATTCCGATTAGGTTTTGGGGCCCGAACCAATCTGGATTTCAGTGACAAGTGGGTGCTGGGCGGCTATGTGGGCTATGGCTTTGGCGATGAAGAATTTAAGTACAGTGCCTATGGCTATCGGATCCTGGATCGGCAGCCCTGGACGACCATCAAGTATGAGCAGCAAAAGGAAGTGGAGCAGATTTGGTTGCTCAATGAAAACGTCAGCACCACGAGCCTTTTTTATACACTCAGCCGGTTTGGTACGCTTACTCAGCCATTTGCAAAGCAAAAGTATCGCTTGAGCTTTTCGCGACAGTTGGTCAAAGGTCTGAATGCCGAGATCAGCACCAGATATGAGGAACACGACCCGCTTTTTGATTTCAATTATTTCACAAATAGGGAACGAACAAGCACAGCATCCGCCTATCAGATTGCAGAAGCGACGGTCGATCTGAGGTATGGACGGGATGAAATTTGGGTAATCAATGACAATGAGCGATTGAGCCTTGGCACCATCCGATCACCGCTTTTCAAGCTTCACTATACCTACGGGATGAATGGCGTAGGTGGAAGTGATTTTGCCTACCACAAACTGAAAGTCGGCATCACCAAGCGTGTGAAATTGGGTGTGCTGGGGCGGTCACAGTTTCAGCTTGAGGGCGGTCGGTTTTTTGGTAGAGCACCTTACTCCATGCTTTTCAATCCGATCGGAAACGAATCGCCGATTTATGTGGGTTTTGCTTACAACCTGATGAACTACTACGAGTTTTCTTCTGACCAATACGCCGAACTCAGGTACACACATTCGTTCGAAGGATTTCTGCTCAATAGGGTTCCCCTTCTAAAGAAAATGAAACTGAGAGCGGTGATAAGTGCCAATGCCCTGATGGGGGATTTGAGCGACAGGAACATAGCCATTTCCCAGTTTGACAGTGACCTTAGCGGTAACCCGATTTATCCTTTCCGTCAGTGGGAGGCAAAACCCTACGTGGAGGTGGGCTATGGCGTCACGAATATCTTCAAAGTATTTTCCGTTCAGGCGTTTCACAGGCTGAGTTATCTGGACGAAAATGTGAGCAAGTTTGGGGTGAAGTTTCGGGTCGATTTCCAGCTTTAAATGATGAGGCTGTTTCAAAAATCTAAGGCTGTCTCAGGTTGAGCTTGTGTCAGGTTGAGCTTGTCGAAACCTATTTCTACAAGAAGAATACACATTTCGACAAGCTCAATGTGACCGGGGTTAAAATCTTTGACTTTTTAGACAGCCTCTTGCTTTAGACTACTGAGGCTCACCGAAGAAAAACTTTCGCCATCATGCCGTCAGCTTCCACCACGATGAGGTGGGCATTTTTCCCGAAAAGATCATCGAAATCCTTATCGGTAAGGAAAATGTCAATGATGTCATTATAGTCACTATAAGAGCTGTACGTCTGCAACCGCCAGGCTCCCGGCCCTGGAAGGCAGCTAGTAGAGTTAGCACCAGCTTTCCATTTTTTCACTACACAATCTCCAGCGTCCATGTATTTTTTATCAGGGATGAAAGCCGGTTTGGGCTCAGAAAGCTGCAGGTGCTTAGCCAATCTGAGGTATCCAGCACTTGACCGAACGTCTGCTTGCTCCTCCTTGAATTGGTCATAATATGGCCCTTCTTCAAGGATTAACTTCTTGAATTTGACCGGATACATTCGGGCCAGATTGTAGAAGAAATAGAACTCTTTTTCGAATGGCGTCAAGTACGTCAGGTTGCGACCTACATCCGCACCTGATCGCTCGCTTTCGGAAAATTGAGCAAGGAGTTCTTCGAATCGATCCGCTCTAATTTCCAATAGCCTTGCTCTTTCGGCAGCCGCCGCTTCATCAGCAAGCCTTTTCTTTTCTGCTTCCGCCCGCAGGACGTCATTTTGAGTGGAGAAATTCTGGACGGCACACATCCCGTAACCAATGTGCGGCCGAATCGCCGTGCCCAGACCTCTCCAACTTGGACTCAGCATATTGCTCCTGTGCCCCAGACTTTCCACACCATAGTCAATTAATAATAGCATGACTATGGCTTTTCCAGTTTCGGGCCCATACGCACAGTTTTCTCCGCCGTATCCACCAGTGCAGGTAATACGCTTGTGTCCTAAAATTCCTTTTTCTCCCGACTCTATTGCCCAACATTCCGCCGACTCAAACATTTGTCTATCGGGCAGCAGTGGAGGAGAAGGCTGTCTGTGCAGTAAGTCTGTAGAGAGCGTGGTATAGTAGTGGTCAGTCTTTAATAAATGCGACGTATTAGTTTCTTCACAATACGCCTCATAGAATTTGTGAAATTTCTTTGGCTGCATTCGCGCCAAATTATTGTAGAGAAAAATGTCCTTTTCTTCATCAGTCAGGTAGCTGACCGTCCGAGCCGTATTTGCATCATTGATTTCATGGGCACTGAAAAAGGCCGCAGGGTCTTGAGCCCAAAGGCTAAACAAGGGACTGCCCATCAGCAGCATCGAAAGTATTCTCATAGCAAGCACAGGTTGAAAGGGTAACTCATGGAGATAAGTTCTATTGTTTGGCAAGTTCAAAACTAAAACCAATTTTTGCCCTATGAGCTACGTTGACCTGACCACCCAAGATGGCATTGGCACCATCGAATTCTTCACTGAGCAATCGAA
>CAYORY010000191.1:0-4042 GCA_964406435.1 uncultured Roseivirgaceae bacterium
AAGAAGGTAAGTGCGCATAGTTGCAGAAAGTGCAACGCGAAATTAGACCGAATACGTGCACTGAAACCATTGTTCATTTCGGATTCAGAATATTATTTGGCTGAAAAGCAATGAAAATGCCTATCCGCACCACTTAAACTTCACAAGTCTCAAATAGGGGTATTGCGCCATACTTTGTTATTGATTCAAATAGAAATTAATAACATCACAAACTATTTCAATAGTGATTACCTTTGTGACCGAATTTTATTTCGACAACCTACCCAAAAATGAAGCTCAATTCGAAAGAACTAAAATTGGACGAACTAGATAAGCGAATTCTAGTAATACTCCAGAAAAATGCCAAAATCACGAATGCACTGCTATCTCAAGAGATTGGGCTTTCTCCGGCACCTACGCTCGAGCGTGTAAAAAAGCTGGAGCAGTCAGGACTTATCAAAAGCTACCACGCCGAACTCGACCAAGAGATGCTCGGCTTGGGTGTGCAAATGTTTGTGCAGGTAATGCTCAAAGGCCACAACAAGCAAAACATCGATCTTTTTATGGATGCGATACGGGACGTGCCTGAGGTCATTGAGTGCCATCACGTGACGGGCTCGGCAGATTTGATTTTGAAAATCATCAGCCGGGACATCAGCTCCTACCAAAAATTCATGCTTGAACACATCAGCGAAATAGAGGTCGTGGACAACCTGCAGTCGATGGTCATTCTTTCTACTCTGAAGGACAGCAAAGAACTCCCACTGCCTCATTGATGGACAAGAAATTGATTTTGGATCAACGCTCCATCGAGCAAATCGTCAGGCGAATAGCTTATCAGATTTATGAAAATAACATCGATGAGAAAGTGATTTCTATGGTGGGCATTGAGAAGCAAGGACTGGAACTGGCGGAGCTCCTTACGGCGGAGCTAAAAGAAATAGACCCTGAGCTGAAGGTAAGTTCGTATCAGATAACCATCGACAAAGAAAATCCTAAAGAGACGGTCCGACTGAACAGTACCAATGGTGATCTGCAACATCGGGTGGTGGTGCTGGTGGACGATGTACTGAATACCGGAAAAACCATTGCTTACAGCCTGATGTGCCTGCTTGAGGAAAAGGTAGCTAAAGTAGAGATTGCAGTGCTTGTGGATCGTGGACACAGGCTGTACCCCGTCTCAGCCTCCTACTCCGGCATACAGCTATCGACTACTCTGGAGGAGCACATCGAAGTGAAACTGGGCCGGAAGCCAGTCGTGCACTTGTATTAATAATCCTTGTACAGATCGGGTTTTCGGGTGAGCATCTCCAGGCTGAGCTCCACTATGGCGCCCATATTGGCACACTCCAGAAACTCAGGTTCTTCATAAAAATTAGAAAGATCCCTTTTCAATGCCCTAACATACTCTGGCTTGGAGAGCCTTTCTGTTTTCATGGCATCCAGCAAATCACTGATCCGTTCACTTTGCACCTTCACCCGGTTGGCAATCAGCGTCCGCTCCTCTCGCTGGTACTGCTTCACGGTCTGAGGTGTCATGTTCTTAAAGCCTAATTCTATTATTGGATTATTCTGCTTGTAATATTGTGGGAGATAAATTGCTCGCCTTCCCTCGTACGACTGCTGGTCAAAATCAATTGCCCTCAAACGGTACTCCACCTCCTCAAAATCCGGTGTGATATCCACCACAAAATTGCTGCTATGCATGTCGCCAAGTAATCTCACGAAGCAGCGCTCATTGAATTTCACAAACTCCTTGGCCAAACGCGTGGCATTTAGATGGCCGTCATTGAGTCTGGTTTTGATGAATTGCTCGGCCGGAATGCCAATGATATGATGCTCAATGAGCGTGTCCTGATCTACGACATAGTTGATTTCATTCGGCGAAAGTAAATGCTCCAACTCCAGGCCATATATCCTGGATGCATCTGCCCTTTTGATATAGAAATAGTCAAAATTATCATTGATCTGATTCACCACCCTCACCCTGAATGGTTGGGTATTTCCAAATGCACAAAGGTCAATTCGGTCAATGACCAAATGCTCGACCACATCCATCGCACCACTGGTTTTCATCAGCGAGTAGAGCACCTTCAATGAATGATAGATTTCCTCCATCTCCCCATGATGAAAAAACACGGTCTCCCACAGTGTGTCGTTTCCATCCTTGTCATACAGGGGAATCGAGTTGTCATAGCGAGTCAGCGATTCGTAGGTCAGCGGTAATTTGATCACCCGCTCATACTTAGTGAGGTAGGCGCGCAGGGTCTCACTCACCTTGTATATGTCCTTCTTTTTACTGATGATCGCCATGGTCTACGTCGATAATATCTTCAAGAATCGCTCTTCTGTCTTTTCAGTCCATGTCTGAAATTTATCATGAACCGAGGTATGCTTTGGGATATACTCCATAAGTATCTGAAGGTCATAGCTGTCACTCGCTACACCCGCTCCAGCCTTTTGGGCGTCCAGGGCATTGCAGGCCTGCTCGTAATGGCCCTGCACCGGCATCATCATGACCGGTTTGCCAAAATACATCGCCTCACAAACCGACTCAAAACCAGCTGTAGTGAGGTAGCCAATGCAACTGGCCATTTTCTCCAGAAAAAGTTGCCCATTCAACTGATGGTACGTCAGATTTTCATCCACGCACCATTTCACAGGTGCGTCCGGTTTGTCCCAAAAACAGTGAAGCCTGACTTCTGGGTAACGGGCATGGAAATCGTTGACAGCCTCTGCATACCCATGATTGAGCATATACACTAAAATGTGTCCGTCGTTGGTCGGACGCATATGTTTTATCTCATCCCTGAGCAAAGGCGGAACTACCGCAATTCCTGGCTCATCTTGCAACTCATAAAAAGACAAAGCCAGTCTGGCATCTGCTCCAAGTGAGGTTAGCCAATTGGCCAAAATCAAGCTCTGCTTATCCAGTAGCCTACCTGACGGAAACTCGAATGCCGAATGCCTGGAGAGGTATTGATGGGCAATACAGAAAAATTTTGCCCGTGGCGATTTCAGCTTGTTATAGAGTCCACCTATGAAATCATAAAAATTGATGATTACGTCGGGATCGTCTGTCTTCACGATTTTATCTATCGTGTCGATGCTTTTTTTATACGTGCCCAGTCGGGCCATGGCGTGGAACAAAGATTTGAAAATGCGTACGGACTTACTGTTTCGGTCGGTGACAAAATTAGGACTGTCTACCTCCTCTATTGGTGCTTCGATTTGTTCCTTGAAATAATCGGGGATCATTCGGCGCGCGCTTCTACCCACTATAACGCGGCTAATCTCATATCCGTGGTGGCGCAGGAGCGAGGATAGGGCCAGCGCCTGTGTCATATGACCTCTACCCTCACCCTGTACAATGAATATAAATCGCATAGAAAATTAGCCGACTAAGCGGTAAATATACCTTCCCAAATTTTTGAATTCAGTTCGAAACTTATTATCCTTGTTGTCATTAGTCCTTTATTTTGAGTTTTTGATCATAGGGTTCAAGTCTGTCCGGCTTGAACCTTTTTTTATTCAGACACTTCATAGATCGTCACTTTCTCCCCCACGACCAGATGAAAGTAATTTTGACTGAAGAGGACAAACGAAAGGTTGGATTGCGGCCACTCCAGCCTGCTGACGCTCCCGTCTTCATGCAGCACTTTTAAGTAGGTTAGTTCAGGTATGTATTTTTCTTGGTTCTCAAACCCCTTGACTTTCGGTGAAACTCCTGAAGCCGCACGAATCATTTGCTCAATCCTGGCTTTATCCCGTCCTGTCGCATCGAGCGCACCGCCATCCAAATTGTATCTAAAAAGTATCGAATGATCAATTAGATTAACTTGGGTCAATTCAGTCCCATCTAAAAGCCACACCGTATTGTTTGACCCCAAAGTGGCTCTTTCTGCTCTATCCAATCCAAAATCGGTGAGATGATAGCCTCTCGGAAATGCGCTGAATCTTTCGAGAAACTCAAACTGAGCAGCACCTTTATAGAAAACAAATCCTCGCAAAGAATTGGAGGCGTCCAACCTCGTAACGGGCTCCAAAATGGAGGCCGAGTAGT
>CAYORY010000192.1:0-4015 GCA_964406435.1 uncultured Roseivirgaceae bacterium
TCCAAATCACTGAGAATGACTCGTCCAAGATTCCTCCATCCATTTATTACTGGATGGCCTTAAGCCATGATTTGAAAGGCCAGAAAGAGGATGCGGAAATCAATTGGAGATTGAGTGTGGAGAAGCAGCGGGAGCGGGGAGATACATTGGCTCTGATGGGAGCTTACCTTGAGTTTGCACGGTTCTATGAAAATTGGAATAAACCGGATCAGGCAATTGTCTTGTCTCAAGAATGTCTCATTATTGCTGAAGAGGCGAGAAATTTCGTGGCAGTATATGCATTGCTTGGAAACATGGGGAGGTACTACACATCCATGGGAGATTTTACCACGGGCATAGACTACCTCAATCGATCGCTACGTCTAAGGCAAGAACACTTCAGACCTGTATCAGTGGCCTATGCCTACTATCACCTCCAGCAGGCTCATTTAATAGCTGGCAATTACAAGGAGTCTATCAAAAACGGAGAGAAGGCTGCAGAGACATTGGCCGGAAATCCGGGCACAAGTTTGCTAATGCTTTCGCTCACCGCCACCGAGGAGGCATATCAAGCCATGGATGGCGAGATGCCAAATTTTCGTAATCTGATCAAAAAGTCTGACGCTTTTTTTAAGACAGATGACGAGTGGCTAATGCACCGAAGGCAGATGTCGTCCTTGTACAATGCCGAGAAAACAGACGAGTTCATCGATTATCAAAAGAGTGAAATAGGAGCCCTGGAAGAAGAAAATATTTTTCAGCGTCGACTTCTCTGGCTCATAACCGGTGGTTTGGTATTGATTTTTGGTGTTGGGTTTCTAATCCGTTCTCGAAATTTTGCTCAGAAGGAAAAGAAAATTCAGGAAAAATTCTCTCATGAGTTATTGAAATATCAAGAAGAAGAAAGGAGAAGGATTTCTAGAGATCTGCACGACTCCATAGGTCAAAGTTTAGTGTTAATAAAGAATAGAATACAGCTTCAGGACGCAGAATCAACGGTGATGCTCGCTGAAACTTTGGAGGAAGTAAGGAGCATTTCAAGACAATTGCATCCTGTTTTGTTAGAGAAGCTTGGACTCACAGCTGCCATAGAAAAGGTGGTAGCGGAGGCCGATCAAAATTCTGATATTTTCATTGAGTCAGAAATTGAGCAGGTTGATGGGTTATTTAGTCTGGATGCTCAATTGCACATATATCGTATCGTTCAAGAGTCGGTTTCGAATGTGGTGAAACATTCAAAGGCAAAATCTGCCTCTGTCAAGGCGAAAGTGAAAGAAAAGGAGGTTCATTTTGAGATTAGAGATCATGGCGAGGGGTTTGACTTGATCGCTGATCCGAGTAAACTGGCGAGCCTTGGCATGCAAACATTGAAGGAACGTACTAAAATCCTTGGAGGAAAATTGCTGATCGAATCAAACACCGGTGTAGGGACTTCTATAGTACTGGTGCTTAGAAAATCTTCAAATGCATGAAAGTCACAGACCTGAAAATCATAATTGCCGATGATCACGAGTTCCTAAGGAAGGGACTTCATGATCACTTAGTGAGTCAAGGGCTAAATGTGGTGGGGACGGCTGCTGATGGCACTCAGGCACTTCAATTGATCATAGATGAGCGTCCGGATGTGGCCATCCTTGATATTGAAATGCCTTATTTATCGGGTCTCTCCATAGCAGATATTTGTCGTCAAAAAGGACTCTTAACCAAAGTGGTAATTCTCACCCTACACAAAGAACCTGATTTTATTTCTCAGGCAAAGCGACTCGGAATATCAGGATATGTGCTGAAAGAGGACGCAAGTGCAGAAATCCTTGCGTGTTTGGAATCATTGGCGAAAGGAGAAACTTATTTCAGTGAGGCCATAAGCGGCCAGCAGGATTTGGGCGTTGATTTGATTTCAAATCTTACACCTTCAGAGAAAAAGATTTTAAAGCTAATTGCTGAATCAAAAAGCAACCTGGAAATTGCGGAAATGCTCTTCATTAGCGACAGAACCGTTGAAAAGCACAGAAGCAACGTTGTGGCAAAACTTGGCTTATCAGGGGAATCAAACAGCCTCACAAAGTGGGCAATCGAGAATAAATCATTAATTCTGAAAGGGATGTAGCTACCTCCTTTTCATGGGGTAGTCAAGCTTATCGATCTCATAGCCAATCAGCTTTTCGATCCGCTTCATTTTGTAGCCTTCCTCTTTGGTGATCAGTGTAATGGCCGTTCCATCGCTTTTGGCTCGGGCAGTTCGACCAACTCTGTGCACGTAATCCTCAGCATCCCCCGGTATGTCAAAGTTGATCACTAGATCAATTTCCTTGATGTCAATTCCTCGGCTCATCACATCGGTGGCCACTAAGATTCTCAGTTTCTTGGCTCTGAATTTCAGCAGCACTTCCTCACGCTCCGATTGCTTCAGCATGGAAGAGACTCCCATTGCTTCCAGCCCTTCATTTTTGAGACTCCTCACTATTGTGGAAACTTTTGCTTTGGTGGAGGTGAAAATGATAATGCTCGTAAGCTTTTCGTTTCTTTTCAGCAGTTTGGTGATCAACTCTATTTTGTAGCCTTCCTCCACGCGATACGCCTCCTGGCTCACCTTTTCGGCTGGCTTAGAAAGTTCGAATATGATCGATTCTGGTTCTTTCAGAATGGTCTTGGCAAGCTTCTCAATCTTGGGAGCCATAGTGGCACTGAACATGGAGGTATGCTTGAGACCCGGAAGGTGTGACTTGATTTTGATGATGTCGTCGTAGAAATTCATGTCCAGCATGCGGTCAGCTTCGTCGAGTATGAGGTGCGAAACTTCATCGAACTTTACATAGCCCATGTTCAAGTGTGAAATCAATTTTCCCGGTGTGGCTACAACAATGTCCGCTCCCATGGTGAGAGCCGTTTTTTGCTGAGCCCATTCTTGACCGTCACCCCCGCCATACACCGCAATGGAGTGAACCGGCAGGAAATAGCTGAAACCTTCAATCTGCTGATCGATTTGCAGGGCGAGCTCGCGTGTTGGCACCAAGATCAACACCTTCACCTTGTCGGGAGTTGGGTTTTCTGCCATGGTGTGCAGCGACGGTAAAACGAACGCCGCTGTTTTTCCTGTGCCTGTCTGAGCACAGGCAATCAGATCTTTTTGATTAAGTATATGTGGGATGGCAAATTCCTGAATAGGTGTTGCCTCTTCAAAGCCCATATAAGAAAGGGCTTCCATTATCTTCTCGTGTAAATTGAAATCTTGGAATGTCATCAGCCGCAAAGATGAGGCATTCCAGAGAATGAGCGAGTGAAACTTTTGGGCAGTGGATTTCCTTGTAGCTTTACCAAATCAGATTTGTTAATTGAAGCTAATGAGTACTCAACATATCAACGAAGAAATCAGAAAGACCCTTTCCAATTGGAAGGACATGATTTCAAAGTATCAAATTCCAAATAACAAAAAGGCGATCTTGCAATTGATCAGCACGTTTCTGCCTTTCATTGGGATTTGGATTGCCATCTATTTTGTTATTCAATATTCGGTTTGGTTGAGCATTCCATTGTTCGCTCTGAACGCTCTTTTCTTGTTTAGAATTTTCGTCATTCAGCACGATTGCGGGCATTATTCATTTTTTAAGTCAAAGAGGTTGAACAACCTTATTGGCACTTTGTGCAGCGTTTTCAGCTTCATCCCATACTCCTATTGGTCAAAGGTGCATAGTTTTCATCACGGGCATACGGGGCAGTTGGAGGTTCATGAGATCGGGGACGTACCTACGATTACCGTCAAAGAGTTTGAAGCACGAAGCAGATGGGGACGGTTCAAGTATCGCGTTTTTAGATTCCCTCTGGTAACTTTTATTATCGCTCCCATTTATTATTTCCTGATACCCTGCCGCTACCCGACTATAAGTTTCGATAAGCTGGGCAAGTACCTGAAGATCACTTTAAAGGATAATTTCTGGATTGCTCTCACGTATGTAGTGGTCGGAACATTGATTGGCTGGCCCCTGTTTTTGCTGATTCAGTTCATCATTATTTTCCTTTTTGGAGTGGCTGCCTTCTG
>CAYORY010000193.1:0-3905 GCA_964406435.1 uncultured Roseivirgaceae bacterium
CCAAGAAATACTTTGGAAAGTCTGCCAAAAATCTCACCAAAAGACAAGCCGCAACTATAGCTGCGATCTTACCAAGTCCACTGCGATACAGCGCTACTCGTCCAAGCCCGTATGTGAGCCGTCGCATCGACTGGACGATGCAGCAAATGCGCTTTTGGGGCGGGCGGTTGGATTATGATCGGTATGAAATTGATAATTGAGTTTATACGTACTTTTACTACATCGCTCAATCTATTCTTGTCTAAAAAATAATTTAACCATTGAATCGCTTACTTCCTGTTCTTCTTTTGGGGTTACTATTATCGTTTCAAACTAAGAGCCAGTCGCACAATTTGTATGAAGGATTCTTAGAGTACGGCATCTACCAAATTGGTTTTTACGACACCCTTATTTACAACCAGGATTTACCATATGAAGGATTTGGGTATAGTGGGTCAACTCCGTTGTTTGTTCAGGTTTGGTATCCTTTGGATCGTAATGAAAAAGTGGATTATATGTTATTCGGAAATTTTAGAGAAAGCAAGGCAGGACAAAACCTAGTTGAGGTGAATCGAAATCTTTATTCTCAATCGGATACTATCTTCAAGAGCTACAATGTGAAAGAGGATTTCCCAGATTACAACCTAATTAACTATAGGGATCACTCATATGAGCAGGTACTCGAAGCAATTAAATTGATTGAAACGAAAAGTACCCGGAAGGCAATTAAGGATCAATTAAACTTTCCTGTTATTGTTTACCATCATGGCTCCCAAAGCATGGCAGAAGAAAATCATATAATGGCGGAGTATTTCGCTTCGAAGGGGTTTATTTTCATCTCAGCCAATTATCATCTCCCTTATGATAATTCACCCTTTGGCCTCACCGAAGGTGTGAGGGATGATGTAAGTAATGTACAATCCATTGTGTCCTTTGCTAGCTCAATTACCGAATCAAACAAACTTATCTTTATTGGTCATAGTTGGGGTGCGCAAGTGGGGTGGACTGCTTTATCTGAGCAAGTTCAGCTAGATGCTTTCGTGTCTTTAGAGACTACCATTGAGTTTAAAACCGAAGAAAGTGAGATTAAAGACAAATGGCCATTTGTATATCGGGCCGTAAGAGAAGACTCAATTAAATTCAATCTTCCAATTTTGATGGTTGCAAATACAAGGGAATCAAAATCTTTTTCATTTTTTGAAGAAGCCGGTGCGCGGGCTATGTACTTCGTTTCTGCAAAAGAGGAATTTGGGCATGAGAGCTATACTTCGGCGTATTTACTGAGATATTTTTTAAATAAGAATTTTCCTCAGCCGGATGCTAAGGCAATGAGTCGACAGGTTTATCTGTACTTTCAACAGGTTAGTTTAATTGAGAATTTCATAGATTCAATACTGGCAAATGAAGATTTTGATTTTCGGGAATTTAAAAACGACTTCTTCATAACAATTAAGAGCCTATAGTTCAATTGGCTTCTACAACCCCGCTCCCTTAATAATCTCATCCGCTACTTCAGGGTTTAAGAGGGTAGAGGATCACCCATATTGGAGATATCCTTACTGGACGATGCAGCAAATGCGCTTTTGGGCGGGCGTTTGGATTATGATCGGTTTGAGAAGAAGTGAATACTAAAAATTACTAATCGCTAAGAAATTAGTAGTTCTACAACCCCGCCCCCTTAATAATCTCATCCACCACTTCAGGGTTCAGGAGGGTCGAAGTATCGCCCATATTGGAGATGTCCTTGCTGGCTACTTTCCTTAAAATTCTACGCATGATTTTACCCGAACGGGTCTTCGGTAAGCCTGGCACTATCTGCACCTCATCCGGTCGCGCAATCGGTCCGATGATCTTACTCACGGTCTGCTTGATCTCGTTGATCAGGTTTTCTTCCGTTCGGCCCTCCATGTCGCAAATCACATACGCATAAATGCCCTGCCCTTTGATGTCGTGAGGATAACCAACGACCGCCGACTCTATCACTTTGGGGTGCTCGTTGATGGCGTTCTCCACTTCGGCAGTTCCCATTCTATGGCCGGACACATTGATCACGTCATCCACACGCCCAAGAATTCTCAAATACCCATCATGGTCTCTCTTGGCTCCATCTCCGGTGAAGTACATGCCTTTGTAGGTCGAGAAGTACGTTTGTCTGCATCGCTCATGATCACCGTAGGTTGTGCGTAGCATACTTGGCCAAGGGAACTTGATGCACAGATTTCCTTCCACATTATTTCCCTTCAATTCATTTCCTTCAGGATCTACGATCACCGGTTGCACTCCTGGAAGTGGGAGCGAGGCATGTGCTGGTTTATTTGGGGTGATGCCCGCCAAGGCTGAGATCATGATGCCTCCGGTTTCAGTCTGCCACCAAGTATCCACGAGCGGACACTTCCCTTTCCCGATATGATCGTGGTACCAGTGCCACGCTTCTTCGTTGATAGGCTCGCCCACCGACCCGATTACTTTCAACGATTCCAACGAATACGGCTCGATGGGCTCTAACCCAAATGCCTGCAACGCCCGAATGGCCGTTGGTGCCGTGTAGAACTGATTCACTTTGTACTTATCGACAATCTCCCAGAACCTCCCGGCATGCGGGTAGGTGGGCACTCCCTCAAACATCAGCGTAGTGGCTCCAGCCAGCAGTGGCCCATACACTATGTACGAGTGCCCGGTGATCCAGCCTACATCTGCCGTACACCAATACACATCGCCTTGATCGTATTGGAAAACATTCAAAAAGGAATAGTAGGCATAGATCATATAGCCACCGCACGTGTGTACCACGCCCTTTGGTTTTCCCGTGGAACCGGACGTGTACAGGATAAAAAGCATATCCTCCGAGTCCATTTCCTCTGCCGGACATTCGTCTGATTGCCCTTCGATCACGTCGTGCCACCAATGATCCAACCCGTCTTTCATGGTCACTTCATCCCCCGTTCTTTTCAGCACGATCACGCTTTCTACACACGAGGTTTTTTCCAGCGCTTCATCCACTACGGCCTTCACCGGTATTTTCTTCGCACCACGGAAATTGCCGTCTGATGTCAGCACCATCTTGGCCTCACAGTCATTGATGCGATCCGCCAATGCGCTGGACGAAAAGCCTGCAAACACCACCGAATGCACCGCGCCAATCCGCGCACAAGCCAGCATGGCCACCGCTGCTTCGGGCACCATCGGCATGTAGATGATCACGCGATCACCCTTTTGCACACCCTGCGCTTTCATGGCATTGGAGAACCGACAAACCTTATGATACAGCTCCCGATACGTGAGCGTGATCGAGTCTTCATCCGGTTCGTTGGCCTCCCAAATGATGGCCGACTGATCACTCATGGTGAAGAGGTGCCTGTCCAGAATGTTCTCCGTGATGTTGAGCTTGCCACCGAGAAACCACTTCACATCGGGCCCATCAAAGTTCCAGTCGAGCACCTTGTCCCAGCGTTTTTTCCAATGAAACGATCCGGCGACCTGGCTCCAAAACGTCTCCGGATGGAGCACACTTTTCTGGTATTCGTGAATGTATCCGCTGAGGGTCTGAATTCTATTGCTCATGTGTCGAGGTTCGCGTTTGTTCGATATCAAATGTAACAACCGCTTGGCAGGAAGCGAAGAAACCTCTCAGTCATTTCGACTCTAGGGTTGTCATCCTTCGACAAGCTCAGGATAACCGCAGAGGAATCAAAGGACCGGAGAGACAATCCACCACGTCATTCTGAGCGAAGTGCAACGGAGCGAAGAATCTCATTAGACTCTTCGTTGCACTCAGAGTGACGGACGAGATATGGAGCGAACTCTCTGGGCTGTCTAAAAACTGCACTCCCGCTTTTCGCTATACTTCGTGCCGCTGCAATCGGGGCTAGGTTGAGGCTTCAAAGGAACTTTAAAACTTTCCGTCATTGCGAGGACGGAGGACGAAG
>CAYORY010000194.1:0-3855 GCA_964406435.1 uncultured Roseivirgaceae bacterium
CCTCTGATCAAAAAAGGGACACTCAAACACAAACGGACAACTCATCAGAATCGAAAGAGGAAGCAAAATCCAAAAAACTCTACCGAGACGGGCAGAGAAATGTGCTCGGTGGAGTGGCCTCCGGGATTGCCCATTACTTCAGCGTGGATCCTATTTGGGTAAGACTTCTATGGATCGTGTTCACCATTGCCTTTGGCATAGGGGCACTCGCCTACATCATCTTTTGGATCGTGTTGCCTGAGAGCAAAGAGCTAGAGGAAAAGAAATCAATCAAGAAGTTCTTCCGGAACCCTGATGAACGGGTCATTGGAGGGGTTTCTTCAGGAATAGCCTCCTATTTCGGCATAGATACCACGGTCATACGAGTCATATTCGTGGTGTCGCTCTTCCTCGGCGGTTCGGGTTTCATTCTCTATCTCATCCTCTGGATCATAACTCCAGAGGCTAAGAGCGTTACAGAGAAAATGGAAATGAAAGGCGAGCCTGTGACCATGTCAGGGATAGAGAAAAATGTGAAGAAGAGTTTCAAAATGGAGGAAGAAGAGGAAAACATTTTCATCAAAATATTACTCTTCCCATTCCGACTGA
The DNA here is from genome assembly GCA_964406435.1 of uncultured Roseivirgaceae bacterium. GTDB lineage: Bacteria > Bacteroidota > Bacteroidia > Cytophagales > Cyclobacteriaceae > JAAEPI01. The sequence continues at coordinate 589 of CAYORY010000194.1, forward strand.
TCGCGATGATTTTTGAAGGATTGGGTCGAATGCTGGGCCCGTTGCTCACCTTTCTGGTGGAGGCCATTCGCGTGGTTTTTGGAGCTATCGTGCTTTTGTGCGGGTTCAGCATTATGATTAGTACCATATTCAGCGTGCTTTTTGTGCTTGGTCTTGATGTGCAAATGGGTGGCCGAATTGGAACTATTGATGGCATTCCTATAGGGGATTTTCTGACGCCCCTCAGTCCTTGGGCCACAATTAGTGCCTTCTTCTTAGTTTTCATTCCTGCACTTGGGATTGCATTATTGGGCTTGACCATCATGCTCAAGAAGAAGGTTGGAAACTCTTACTTGGCCATGGCCATGGTAGTTATTTGGATTTTGGCAGTGGTTGGAGCCACGTTAACTATCCCACGAATCATAGGTCAATTCACTTCTGATGACTCCTACGAAGAGACCATGACCTTTCCGGTTGCCGAAGGTCCGGTTAAGCTAAAACTGAACGACCTGGATTGGGATGACATGGACTATGAGGGCGTGGACCTGCGAATCAGAGGACATGAGGAGGAAGAATTTGTCTTGGTATTGAATAAGGAAGCATGGGGCGCATCACGTTCGGAGGCACGATCAAATGCCGAGAAAGTAACCTACACCGTGACCCAAGACGGCAATGACTTTCTTTTTGACTCAAGGTTGGTTTTTGCTGATGATGCAAAGTTCAGGTTCCAAAATGTGGACGCCACTTTCTACATTCCATATGGAGTAGAATTTGAAATGGATGAAGACCTTGGCGATATATTGACCAACACCCTCCATCTCAACGGCTACCAGGGTTACCAAATGAAAGACAATACATGGGTCTTCGATGAGGACGGAATCAACTGCCTTACCTGTGCCGCCACGCCAAGAGGCGAAAGGAGAAATAGGTATGAGTCGGATAGAAACTCAAGGACTTTCGAATTTACTGATTTTGATGAGGTGCGCGTTTCGTCCTCTTTTAAAGTGAAAATATACGAGGCAGAAGAGCACTCCGTAAAACTCAATGGATCGAGGGGAGACATGGATCAGGTAATCATTCATCAGTCCGACGACCGACTGACTATCAGCCATGAGAATGAAGATGTACGATTCAATGGAAGCAAGGATGTGACTATATTTATTTACATGCCAGATTTGGAATACTTCAGAGCCTCGGGCGAATGCAAAGGCGAAATAGAAGGCTTCAACCTAGATAACCTGGAGATTGATTTATCCGGGGAAACGGATTTTGAGATGGATGTTCGGGCCGACTTGCTGGATGTCGATATGAGTGGAGCTGCTAAGCTAAGGATTGACGGTGATGCCAAAGAGCTCAAGGCAGGGCTAAACGGTGCATCCTACTTAAACTCCTATGATTTGGACGCAGCTAAGGTTTCCATTTCTATCTCGGGCAGAGCGACTGCCCGGGTTTTTGCAGATGATGAAATCTCGGTGAGTGCGTCTGGCGAAAGCCGGGTCACATATCGTGGCAATCCAAATGCCACTGTCTCCGAATCTGGAAATGGCAATGTGAGACAAGACTAAGAATATCCCAACTCCGTTGGGAATTAGGGTAGGTTAAAGACGCCTCGGGTTTTGCTCGGGGCGTTTTTGGTAGCTGGTAATGCGCCCCGGAACCACCCGGAGCGCTGGTCTTACCAAACTAAAACACCCAGCCAAGGGATAGCATTATCCGGTTGTATTCAAACACAGTTTCAGTATCTCCCCACCACCAGTTATCTTCATTTGTGGCGGTCATTTCCTGATAAGAGTAACCGATTGAGGTTCGGAGTTTTCGATCCGTCCCTACCTTAAAATCTTTGCCCAGCGATACTTCAGAGAAAATCCCTCCTTTGAAATTCTTTGGTTCCAAAGGAATGAACTCGCCGATTCGGCCGGAGAGAAATAACCCCTGACTCGATACGATCACAGCGTGCATCTGACCGAAAACCGGAACCAAAGTGGTCGTGTAGTAGGGAGATAATATGCCCGCGCCCAGCCCCAAAGATATCCGGGGAAGCACGAAGTAAGAGGTAGAAACCATCAGTCCAGGATCATGTTTTACGGAGCGGTTTTCCCCAGGCCGGCTGGAATAAACCTGCACGCTAGCCTCTGTCTCGAACTTACCGTCTTGTGCATGCAGTATTTGGAACATGAGCCAGATCAGAAGGAAAGGAAAAAATTTCATTTGGTCAGGATTACACTCAGCAGTTCAATATTCTCAGGATCGGAATAGTCGAACTGGTATAGGCCATCCTCTCCAATCAGAATTAGCAAACCATTCAATGGAATCACATCATACGCATGCACATCCTGAATCCAGTTTTTCAAATGACTGCCGATTGCACTCAAATCAGATTTGTCAAAGAGCTTCAACCCATAATCTCCCTCGCAGATAAACAGCGCATCTCCGTCTATGCCCAAGCCATGTGGATTGTCCATTTCAAAACTATGGAGGAGCTGCGGTGAGGTGAGGTCAGAGACATCAACAATGTCCAACTGATTGGCAAAGCCATCGCACTCTGTGCCGTCTCTAAGCGTAACGTATGCAATGTCATTTTGCACCACCACAGGGTCACATGCTCTGGCGTGGTTGAACTTGCTGAGGAAGGCAGGCTCTAGCGGGTTGCTGTTGTCAAAAATGTACATGCCGTCTGCTGCGCCGATGAATAGATTGTCCTCATAAGGGAAAAGTGTTTCAATGCCCCAGCCCACGTCCACGTTATTCACTTCGGTTGGACTTTCGGGAGTGGTGAGGTCGAATACATTAAGCTGCCAATCGTCAATGCCATAGAGGTAATCACCTACAATATTCATCCTGGCCATGGAGCCACTCGTGCCACTTGTGCCACCCGCAGCGCCGGACATTTCAGCTAGGGCAAAACTGTCAAACGCATCGATGAAAATAACCCCGCCATCGCTGAATCTTGATGCTCTATCACAATCCAATTCATTGATCTGTACCCTGTCTGTTTCTGCGTAATGCGTGATGAAGTTCGTGGCGGTAGCGTCGTAGTAATAATATTGATTGGCAAAGACGTTTTCTATTCTTTTCACTTCCTCGATATTCTGAAGATCGCTTATGTCCAGCACCACCAAATCCATATAACTGTCGGCATACATGGTAGTGCCCTTCACGGTGATGTCATGTACACCGGCTAAGCGAATGAAATTTTTTCTTACAGGAGTGCGTGGGTCGCTGTTATCAATGATGTGCACACCGCTATCAGGCTCGGTCACAAAAAGCATGTCCTCGTACAAATAGATT
>CAYORY010000195.1:0-3825 GCA_964406435.1 uncultured Roseivirgaceae bacterium
CTTGTTTTTCAGCCAAGGGCATCATTGGCACTGGGAATGATGCTGGTGGCGGCCTGTCCAGGCGGGAATATTTCTAATTTCATGACCACTCTGGCCAGAGGCAATGCTGCATTGTCTGTGTGCATGACGGCCGTTGCAAGCCTGGTGGCCGTGTTTATGACGCCCATCAATGTTTCCTTCTGGGGAGGCATGTACGAGCCTACAGCAGAGATACTGAAGTCTGTTCATTTGAGTTTTTGGGAAATGGCCAAAATCGTAGCGATGATCTTGGTGGTGCCGATGATTCTGGGGATGCTGGTCAGGAGATACCGGCCCAATCTTGCAAATAAAATTCACCCGATTACACATTACGGCTCGATGCTCATTTTTGGGGCCATTGTGGTCTTGGCCTTCACGGCCAATTTTGAATTGTTTCTGGAATATGTGCAGTACGTCATACTTATTGTATTCCTTCACAATGGCCTTGCGATTTTGTCAGGCTATGGGTTGGCGCGAGTTTTCAGGCTACCCGGCCCGGATCAGAAGACGCTGGCGATAGAGACAGGTATCCAAAATTCAGGACTTGGACTTGGGCTGATTTTCGCCTTCTTTGACGGACTGGGAGGTATGGCGATAGTCGCAGGATGGTGGGGAATTTGGCATATCATTTCAGGGTTGAGTTTGGCGTATTTCTTCAAAAGAAGGGAGTTATGAAAGCAGCCAAGTCTTCTGGGTTCGTTCATATTTACAGGTATCTAACGACTGTAGCGCTCAGAATTTACTTCGGAAAAATAGAAGTCGTTGGATTAGAAAACATTCCAAAGGACAAGCCATTTATTCTTGCCACAAATCACCAAAACGCATTTTTAGATCCTCATTTGGCGGGATCATTTTGTCCCAAGCCCGGCCTTCACTTTCTCACACGTGGAGATATATTTAATAAAAAAACCACCCCGCTTTTGCGCTTGCTCAATATGATTCCTATTTATAGAATTCGGGATGGAATTGGGAGCCTTGGGAAGAACGAAGAGACGTTTGAGATATGTGCGGAAATATTTCGACAGAAAAATGCCGTTCTTATTTTCTCAGAAGCGAATCATGGAGAGCACCACTACTTAAGACCTATCAAGAAGGGAACTTCCCGGCTCGCATTCCATGGTCAGAGGGAGATTGATGAGGAGTTGGTAGTGATACCCTGCGGTTTAAATTATTTCTCGCACTTGATGCCACGACGAAAAGCGATTGTCGTGTTTGGAAAGCCCATAGATGTGTCCCCGTTTATGGAAGATTCTGTGGAATCTTCAGCCAAGCGGTTGAATGATTTCAAAAATGAAATAGCGACGGGGATGAAAGCGTGTTTAGTTATTCCGGAAAGGACAGACGATTACGCTCAGAAGGCGCAGGAGATTTTTTCGAGAGAAAATGAGTCTCGAACTTTCGCTGAGCTTAGAAAGCAAGCTGAGGGAGATTTCTCAGAGATTGAAATGAAAGAGAAAACCCGAAGCTCAGTTCGTAAAGCATTGATTTTTCTATTCTCCCTTCCCAATTTTCTTCCCCTTTTGCTGCTTTCAAAGTTTTTGAGTGGCATAAAGGACAAAGTGTTCTGGGCTTCATTCAAGTACGCCTTCATGATTTTTGTGGCACCTGTGTGGTGGCTGATTTTGCTTCTCGTCACCGGACCATTCGGGATGTGGCAATTGGGATGGCTGCTGGTGTTGGCCTCCGCGATTTCCTTTTTTGTAAGGGCCGAATTGCGAAAAATCTAATTGAGGCTTTCGAGAAATGCTTCCCGATCATAGATGAGTTGGCCGTTTCTGTCCCATTCGCGCAGGATGACCGGATGGTGTTCGAAATCGAACGGATCCTCTGGATAATTCACCTCCCTTTTTATTCGTCGGCTGGGGTAATACTCTCGCCAGACGCCCACCCGATAATCATGCTTGTACAGCCCCCTCACGGCCAATGTTCCGTCCTCGTGATAGGCCCAGTATTCACCGTCTCTTTCGCCATGGTGAACGGGCACAACTTCCCTCAATTTGTTCCTCTCAAAATCATAATAAGACATTCTGGAATCTTGTGGCCAGCCCTTGTACCAGTATTTCTTGTCCATGAGGATGTCTGAACTGTTGAATCGAACCCACCTTTTGTGTTTGGTGCCTTTGTAAAACCAGCCCTCCTCTAAGACTTGCTCACCTTTCATTTTTTTATAGGGGCCGTGCAGCACGTAGGCAAACCTTGGGTCCACCTTGAGGGAGTTGATAATTTTCTTCTTCTTGGTGTCGTAGTAGTAAAAGTCCTGGGCAAATTCGGAAGGACCTTCATAGACTTTTAGGAAATTGAAAAGCTCATAAACAGACTCCTGCCCAAAACCGGTTCTGGTATAATGCTTCTTGGTTTTGATGCCGAAGAAGACATTTCTTTTCTTCTTTTTCTTTGGGGCTACTTCCTCCTCTTCCTCCTCCTCTTCTTCCAAATCTATGGTCAGTGGCGTATCGTAATCTACCTTGAAAAGGTCGTCCAGGTTTTCATCCTGAGCCAGAGCGCTCACCGACGAACAGATTAGGAATAGAATGAATGACTTTCGCATATCGACTTTACAACGGAAAAGTACTGTTTATCGTGCAGTGCCCGAGCTTATGACATCTCCAAAATAAATGGCATTGAAGAATAGCTTATTCGTACCATACCAAAATGCCCTGAAGTTTGGATTATCAGACAAATATATGATGAGTCCCCGACCGGATGCCACAATCTGCGCCGCAGGGGCTTTTTCAATTTTTGCCAAATTCGATGGGTGAACATACCCGCTTAACAAGGGTGAAGACGTGTAAACCAAAGGATGGGCGTAGGGGTTTGAGGCTTTCTTCAAAATGAGGTTGTGGTTTCTGAAGAGCGGAATGGTGCTCCGGGTGAAACCGTACCCCAAAGGATGCGTGACATCAATGGTCGCCTGAAAAATGGAGCCTCCGGTCACTGTGGCACCTTGGTTTTTATCAAAGGTTTCGTAAGACTTGAATCCGGTGGTATCGGACGGGCTTTTCTTAAATTCCAACTTTGTGAGTTCGTTGGAATTGAGCCAGTTGCCGGCACTTTTCCAGGCAATCAATATCCCTCCGTTCTTCACCCATTCTTTCAGGTTTTCTGTGCCTCTACCGGATATTCCACCGTAAGATCCGTTTGGCATTACGATGCGATTGTATCGGGAAAGATCCACTGAGCCGACACTCGTAGTGGACAACTTTGTCACTTTGATACCTATACGCTGGTCCAGCACATGCCATGCTTCGCCCGCTTCATAGCTGCTCACTCCTTCGTCTACCAATAGGGCAATCTTCGGCTCTTCGATTTTGGTCATGCTTGGGCTGCCAAGGTCAATACCGCCAATGGCATACCCTGTCTGTATGGCATGAACATCTATGCCATCTTCTTGAATGATTTGATTGATGATTTCCAGAATACGCAAAGACTTTGTTGGTTGAACCCCCACAGGGATGAGGATGGATCCTCTTGGGAACGTTTTGTCGCTGGACGTGTGAGACTGCTCCAGCACTCGAAGAATAATCTTTGCATTCAACAATCGCTGGATGGCTCTGTGGGAAAAATAGCCGGATGTTTCAAACATGTAGGCATAATCCGATTTGCCTCCGATGAGCTGACCGGAAGTATCCAGTGACGTCACCTCATCACCGATCAATGAGCCGTCCAATGTTTTGCCGTTGAGTTCACCCGCTGGGAGGTCCATGGCCAGGGGCAAAGTCCAGCTGGAGATGTCGTAGAAGAGTGAGTCGGTAAATGAAGTTCGGGTCTCAAAAATGGATTTGATCAATCTGGCCTGAGGCTGATTCA
>CAYORY010000196.1:0-3794 GCA_964406435.1 uncultured Roseivirgaceae bacterium
GCGAGAGGATGATACGGACTTTGCTACTTTTCCAAGAATACTGGAAGCAGGCACACCCAATATTGGTGGAGTAATTGGCCTTTCTGCTGCAATAGATTATCTGAATGAATTGGATCGGGGAGAGGCGCGGAATTTCATCTTTGAGTTAGGGGAATATTGCCGAGAGCAACTTGCGGAAATTGACGGAGTGAAGATGATCGGAAGCCCAACGAAACGAACTGGCATTGTTCCCTTCACGGTTGACAACATCCATCCGCACGATGTGGCATCATTTCTAAACAAGGATGGAGTGGCGGTGCGGGCGGGGATGCACTGTACTCAGCCATTATTGCATCACCTCGGGGTGCCAGCCACTGTGCGAGCTTCCTTTTCCATGTACAATGCAAAGGAAGAAATTGATCGCATGGCGGCATCTTTGAGGGAACTAATAAAATTCTGGTCGTGACGAAGGAGGAAATGCAAGAGCTGTACAAGGAGAAGATTCTGCCTGAGAATAATGAGCCTTTTCATTTCGAAAAAGTGGAAGGAGCCAAGTACGTTCTTCAAGCCTATAACCCCATGTGTGGGGATAAATACATCTTGTATTTAGGAGATGAAACTAACCATTTTGATGGGTTTGGCTGTGCGATTTCTAAAGCATCAACTTCCTTGCTTTTGCGATACATGGAAGGGAAATCTGAGGTCGAGGTAAGCGAGCTATGCCGCCAGTTCCTTGATTCCTTTGAGACCGGAGATGGAAAGGATTTGCCTGAGGAGCTTCAGATTCTGCTGGAATTAAAGAAATTTGACGGACGCTTAGACTGCATCCACTTGAGTTGGAAGGCGGTCTTGGAGTATTTTTCCGCTTCGTCATACTGAACGAAGTGAAGAATCTCTGATGCCGATAATGGACTCTTCGTTGCACCTGCCTACCGCAGGCAGGCTCAGAGTGACGAACAATATAAATTTGAATCAGTGAAAATCAAACTTATCGCATACGGAATCGCGAAGGACATTCTGAAAACCAACAGTATGGATTTCGAGCTGTCTGAGCGTGCAAGCATTCAGGATGTGAAGCTGTCTTTGGTTGCTCAGTTTCCTGAATTTGAGAAACTGCGGAGTTTGAAGTTTGCGGTGAATGAGGATTATCAATCTGACGACTTTACCCTCAATGCAGGCGATGAAGTGGTCATTATTCCCCCAGTGAGCGGTGGTTGATATTCTTTTGTCATCGGAAGCGCTCTCAGAGCAGGCCTGTCAGGATGCAGTGAAGGACGATGCAGCAGGAGGCACGGTGGTTTTTGTCGGGACGGTGCGCAACCATACAAATGGCAAGCGAGTCGTTCGACTCGAGTTTGAAGCCTACGGCCCCATGGCCGAAAAGGAAATGCGCAAAATCGCTGATCAAATCACGAAAAGGTGGAGCGCCCTGCATGTTGCCATTCACCACAGGGTGGGAGTGTTGAAGGTTGGTGAAGTGCCGGTGATCATCGCTGTTTCTACACCTCACCGCAAAGCAGCTTTCGAGGCTTGTCAGTACGCCATAGATACCCTCAAGGAAACAGTGCCCATTTGGAAAAAAGAAGTCTTTGAGGATGGAGAGGTGTGGGTGGCTAGTCATCCTTAGGACTAGCTCGAATAAGAAATTTATTTGATTGCAAGTCAGCATTATCCCAAGGTCAATTTTCGTTAGGCAGGAACAAAGTGTAGATTTGCGATGTATTTATATCCTATGGGCTTGCCTAAGAAAATCATACTCATTGACGACAGTTTTACCACTAATTTTCTGAATCAGATGGTGATAGAGCGGTCTAAGTATGACCAACCTGTTGAGACGTTTCAGAATCCGCAAGAAGCAATAAACTCCATTCAAAATGAACATGCCGAAAGTGCTGAACTTCTGATTTTCGTGGATATCAATATGCCTGAACTTGACGGATGGCAAGTAGTGAAAAGACTGGAGGAAATCGGGATCGTGAAACAAAATGTGATCGTAATGCTCACATCATCCATCGATCCGTCTGACGAGCAGCGCGCGCTGAGTTGTTCAGGGATTCACTCTTTCAGGACCAAGCCGCTGACTATCGAAATGTTGGACGAAATAATAGGGGATCACTTTTTGTCGGAGGCGTCCTGACTATGTAGCTGACTCGCCAGTCTGCGAACAACCACGTCGATGTGCTTTGCGGCTTTCTCCATGTGACTCCAGGTTTCTTGCTGAGGCACATCCTTTGTGGATTTGTTCAGTTCTATAAATCCGAGTATCTGGGCCACTGGCTCTCGCAGATCATGTGATACCACAAAAGCCGAATCCCTGAGTTGCTTGTTGCGATTCTTCATTCTTTCTTCATTTCGCCTGGAAAGTAGCCTCAGTCTGTATTGGTAATACACCAAGGCAAGTAGAAAAAGAATGGCCGATAGGAAAATCACTCGGATGATCCGCGATCGGTTCTCCATTTGTTGTACGAATTGTTCTTCCTTCAAGAGCTTGTTTTCGGTTTCGACAAGCTCGCTTTCCAATACATTTCGCAGTTGTTTTGAATTATTAATAAATGATACCTGATTGATGCTATCCTGAAGCTCGTGATACAAATGAAGGTTTCTTATAGCCAATTCCAACTCTCCGAATTTCTCCAAAGCCATGGCCAAACTGTGATACGAAGAACTGAGCAGATCCATTGATTTTGCCTTGGATGCCTCATTGACAGATTTGCGTAGGTACCAAAGGGCCGAATCGGCAACAGCCAATTCCATATACAAGTTTCCGAGACTCTGGTAAGACTGTATCATGCCTCGGCGGTCTCCCACGGATTCTCTTAGTTTTAGAGCTTTTAGGTGGGAGGAAACGGCCTTTTTAGGGTACCCTCCAATTTTGGAAATTTCACCCAAGCCGTACAGCGCATAGGCTTTGCCGCGCCTATTTCCGGTAATTGTCGCTGTTTCATACGACTCGTGAAAATACTCGCTAGCCGAATCTAAATTTTCATAGATCAAGTAAAGTTCGCCGATATTATATTCCAGAATTGAGAAGTCGAACTCTGAGCCTTTTTTTACGCTTATCCGAAGGGCTCTATTGTAGTAAGCCAGAGCGGAATCAAATAGTTTTTTTTGCTTAAAGACCTCCGCAATGTTATTGTTCAAAGCAACTCTGGTTTGGCTACTTGCGACGCTCTCCATTTTTTTTGCTCGGTAGTAATAGCCAAGTGCCTGATCAGGCAGACCGCTTGTCCAAAGTGCACTGCCTTTGTGCATAAGTGCGGTAAAAAGCCCCTGTGGGTACTCTATAGTTTCGATAAGTCTGAGCGATTCGTTGGCCTGTGATATTCCCTCAACAGGATCTGTCAAAATGAGATTGATAGTCAATTCGTTTAGCAGATCGATGTATTCATGATCAATGAATTGTTTTTGCTTCAGTACTTTTCTCAGACTATCTGTGGTGTTCTGTGCGGGGAGCAGAAGTGAAGCAAAAAGAATATAGCAGGCAATGTATGTTTTCAAGACTTCAAAGATAGAAGTATTGATAGACAAGCCAATCGGTTTGACAGCTTTTGAAGCCAAGTGCAAAGATGGATACCTTGCTTATGCCTAAGTTTGGCTTCTCGAAAACTCCACTGATATGTATTCATTCCGTTCCTCAATTTATCTCACAACTTGCTTAGTTGCCATCTTGCTATTGATTTCTTGCACAGACAATACCGGCGGGGAAACAATGGAATGGAAAAGAATATTTGACGGAAAGTCCTTAGAAGGTTGGACTCCAAAGTTTACCGGACAGGATTTAGGTGTGAATTACAAAAACACTTTCAAGGTAGTAG
>CAYORY010000197.1:0-3781 GCA_964406435.1 uncultured Roseivirgaceae bacterium
TTCCTGGGATGCGCCAGAAAGCCGGGATACTCGCTCCATGACACTGAGCCATCACAGGCTTCCCTTCTAGCAAAGCCTCTAAGGCTAGTTCGTTCAATTTTTCAGCGGTAGCCTGAATCTCCTCACCACTAAGCAACCTTTCTCCTACTCCCTGACTGGTGTAATTACCATCCACGCGATAATCGAGAGCGCCCGTGCCTCCAACTACAATTAAACCATCGTAATTTGAGAAATCCGCAACATCCAGAATGGATCCGGTTACTTCACCGAAATCAGGAATTGCATTATTGTTGGAGCCATCCCATTCTGCTCCAAAGAATGATAAAAATTGGGTTTGAAATTCTTCATAGGAACTTCCGGATAATTCATTCGCCGCATCGTCAATGCCAAGGTATGGATCCATATAGATTGAGAAATCCATCGAAGAAGCACTTCTTACGTCGACTGTATACCCAGAAGCTTCAAGCGCCTCTTTCATTACTATATATTCCGAATAATAGGTCTGTTCGTGCGAGACGAACATGAGGATGTTTTGAGCTGAAATTGATCCAACTCCTACTAAGCAGAAAATTCCAAAAAGTGCTCTCATAATACCATTTGAGGATATTTAACACATAATTTCTCTACTGGAATCCTTATCAAACTAAACGTAGCTAAACGCACGAATCCATATTAAGGTAAGATCAAAAGTACAATTTTATCTTGATATAATACTTACTGCACTTCCTTCCCATGCGTTCCTTTGATGATCATTCGGGAGAGTGGCTTCACATTATTGACAAGGTGCACTGAGAAATTAGAAAGAGACTGCTTGCCAAACAGGCGCTGCACCTGTCGGCCAAACCACAGCCGGTTCCTGAAAAGCATCTGCCAATCCATCTCGTAGGAGAATTCCATTTCTCGGCGTTCCATTTCGCCGATAAGGAATTTATGCGCCTTGTCAGCAACCACTTTGGCTCCATGTATGGCCATCGCCATACCGTTTCCACAAAGTGGCGTAATCATGCCAGCCGCATCGCCACACATCAGGATATGGTCCTCCACAGGACGCTTCACTTCGAAGGAAATTTCATTGATTACCTCAGGTTTTTCCCAGAGAAAATCCGATTCTGTGAAAAGTCGCTTCAGATGCGGGTTCTTGAATAAAACCTGTTTTTCCATCTCACCAATCTCACCATGCCTTTTCAAATTTTCTGTTTTGGAGAGGTAGCACATGTTTGTGATGCCATCCTCGACATTGCTAACGCCACAATACCCCCCTTCAAAATTATGGAGTGAAATGAGGTCATTCGGATGGTCTGATTTCACATGATACTTCACGCCAATGTACGGCGATCTTTTCTTGAAAAAGGGTCTATTGAGTGATTGGTCGAGATTCGATCTTTTGCCAAATGCACCAATGCAAATCTTTGCTACAAGTTCTCTATCTCTGGTAGCAATCTGGAAAACTCCTGAAGTGAATTGAATGGCCTGAACATTCTCCTGAAGCACCTCCACACCCTCCGCCTTTGCCACTTTCCATAGGTGCCAATCAAGGGAATAACGACTCACCCCAAAGCCCCCCATGTCAAGATCGGTGACGCTTGTATTACCTCGAATGCTGGAAAGAGCAAATCGATAAATTTCAGGGAAATCAACCTCTGGAAGCAGTCCATTCGCGCCCATGAATTGGCGCACTTCATTGGAAACATACTCTCCACACACGCGATGAAACGGGTATTCCTTTTTTTCGATAAGAACCACTTTATGCCCCTTTCGTCGGAGGAGAATCGCGGATGTCAATCCAGCCAATCCTCCACCGATCACCACCACCTCCTTGGCGAGTGGGTTACTATTTTGGTGGCTGACTGGGTCTGACTTCAATTTTTGATGGCAAGGTACGAGGATCGAGATTCAAAAGACCGATGACTATGTCGCCAATATCTTCGGGTTGGATTTTCCATGCGTCGGCCTCACTGGGCGTGTGACTGTTGAAGTGCGTGGAAACCGATCCTGGCATGATGGTGCTGACGTTGATTCCATGATGGCGTACATCCAGCATCATGGCTTGGGTGAATCCGGCAATGCCGAACTTGCTCGCGTTGTAAGCCGCACCACCGGCAAAGAAATTGGTGCCAGCCAAGCTGCCGATGGTAATCACATAGCCTTTCGATTTTTTGAGGGCTGGCAGGCAGGCTTTCACGCTATTGAAAACGCCAGTAAGGTTCACATCAATTGTTTCCTGCCATTGTGCGAACGTCAAATCTTCGATGGATGCAAAATGTCCAACGCCGGCATTGGCTATGAGGACATCTATGCCTCCGTATTTTTTTATTGCAAATTCAGAGACCTCCTTCATCGCGGCATCATCGCGCACATCCGCTTTTACTCCGGAGGCATTTCCTGTTTTTTGAAGCGATTCCACGGCTTCATCGATCGACTCCTGTGTGCGTCCGGTTATCACCACATTCATTCCTTCCTGAAGCATGGACTCAGCGATTCCGTATCCAATTCCCTTCGTGCCTCCTGTAATGAGAGCCGTCTTATTTTCTAGATTTCGCATTTTTTATTTTTGGTTGAATAAGTCACATAATTTAGTCTTCGACAAGGTCAGACTGACAATCGACAAGCTCAGTCTTCGACAGGCTCAGACTGACAGTCAACAGCTCAGACTGACAATCGAAAAGCTAACCGAATAAATCCGAGCTCAGGTAGCGATCTCCTCGATCACAGACTATAAACACAATCACCCCAGTGTCAAGTTCATTCGCCACCTGAAGAGCAGCCGTTAGCGCCCCTCCACTACTCATGCCCGACATGATGGCCTCCTCCTTGGCCAATCTCCTGGCCATATTTCGCGCATCCTCCTCACTCACGTCTATGGTGCGGTCTACACGCTCCGCCTCAAAAATTTTCGGCAGAAATTCTGGCGACCACCTGCGAATACCCGGGATTCGTGATCCCTCAGTTGGCTGAGTTCCTACGATCTGGATGTTGGAGTTTTGTTCTTTCAAATACCGGGAGACGCCCATGATCGTGCCCGTGGTGCCCATAGCGGAAACAAAATGCGTAACCTCATGATTGGTATCCTGCCAGATTTCCGGGCCTGTGGTGCGGTAGTGCATGCCGTAGTTATCCGCATTCGCGAATTGATTCAGCATGTGATAACCATCCTCGGCGGCCATTTTTTCAGCCAATTCGCGAGAATATTCGATGGTTTTCTCAGCTGGAGTGAGGATTACTTCGGCCCCATACGCCTTCATGGCCAGTGTTCTTTCAGCAGTGGAATTATCCGGCATGATCAGCGTCATCTTCACTCCAAAAGCCTGAGCGATCATGGCCAATGCAATGCCCGTATTGCCACTGGTAGCTTCCACCAACTTATCGCCTCTTTTGATTTCGCCTCTCTCTAGCGCACCTTGAATCATCCCAAATGCGGCTCGATCCTTTACGCTTCCACCAGGGTTTTGTCCCTCCAGCTTTGCAAAAATTTTTACATTAGGATTGGTGTGAATTCTTTTAATTTCCACCAAAGGAGTTTTTCCAATTAGATCAAATAAGGTCATGCGGTTGCTTCTTTTATCACGATCATTTCGGTACCCGAATCTTGTCCGTCTGTCACTAATTGGGTTTTATAGTAAACTTTCGAGCCGGCAGGTACACTTTTGGTGAGCCACACATTTCCACCAATCACAGCCCCTTTGCCAATGACCGTTGATCCGCCCAAAATGGTAGCTCCTGAATAAATGATGACCTCATCCTCGATGGTTGGGTGACGTTTTGTATCCGCCTTGTTTTTATC
>CAYORY010000198.1:0-3733 GCA_964406435.1 uncultured Roseivirgaceae bacterium
GCTGGAACCTGACAGCCACCATTCTGGTGACAGGACTGCTGGTGATTATCTACACAGTGTCCGGTGGGACAAGGGCGGTTTCGATTACCCAAAAGCAACAGATGTTGGTGATCATGGGAGGGATGTTCATCGCCTTTTTTATGATCCTTCATTACATCAGCGATGACTTGACTTTTGGCGAAGCGGTGAATGTGGCCGGAGCGCTGAACAAACTAGAAGCGGTTGACTGGAGTTTTGACCTGAACAAGCGATACACCATTTGGTGGGGGATATTGGGAGGGTTTTTTCTTTCGCTTTCTTATTTCGGCACAGACCAATCACAGGTGCAGCGATACCTCGGAGGTAAGGACGTGGGTCAGAGCAGGATCGGTTTGATGTTCAATGCCATTCTCAAGATTCCGATGCAGTTCTTCATTTTGTTCATCGGGGTGATGGTGTATGTGTTCTACATTTTCAATTCAGCTCCTATTCATTTCAAGGAGAATTCACTGAAGATTGTGCGGCAGTCTGAGCAGGCAGACGAGCTCAAGATTTTAGAAAAAAGATACGATGATTTACTCATTCAGCGCGAGCAGGCGGTGCTAAGCTTTGCCGAAACTGAATCTATCGAGGATAAAAGGGCGGTTCAACAATTGGATGCCTCGGTGGTGGATACACGCAATGAGGTAAAGGCACTGATCACCAAGACGGATGATTCACTTGAGACGAAGGACTCGGATTACGTTTTCCTTACTTTCATAATTAACTACCTGCCGCACGGGCTCATTGGATTACTCATCGCCGTGATCCTTTCGGCGGCTATGTCCTCGACTTCTGGTGAACTTAATGCGCTGGCTTCCACCACGTCGGTGGATATTTATAAGCGGCTGGTTCGAAAGGAAGGCTCGGACTTGCATTATTTGAATAGCTCGAAGCTTTTCACCTTTGCATGGGGAGTGCTGGCGGTGTTTTTTGCCATTTTCGCGAAGAATTCCGAGAATCTTATTGAAGCTGTAAATATCATTGGCTCTTTATTCTACGGGACCGTTCTAGGGATTTTCCTTGTGGCCTTTTTCTTCAAGTACATCAAGGGAACGGCAGTTTTCTATGCAGCGATCATATCCGAGGTGGTGGTTCTGGTCGCCTATGCCTTGCCTGATGATACCTTCCACATTAGCTATCTACTCTACAATGTTGTTGGAGCGATGTTAACAATTGGGCTGGGATTCATTATCCAAACTTTCAGGAAGGAGGAGGCTTAACTCAGGGACATTTCCATCTGAATGTCGCAACGTTCGTAGAGGTCGTCATAGCATGATAGTTCGATAAAACCCATCTTTCTGTACAGGTGAATGGCGTTTTCCAGTTTTCGGTTGGAATAGAGAACCAGTTCTGAGAATCCCATTTCTTTGGCTTTGTCTATAGCTGCCACGATCAGTTCTTTGCCGATTCCACGGTTGCGGGCATGCTCGTATACGCCCATTTTCGTCAATTCTATTTTTTGATCCGTATGCTTTTTTAGAGCGACCGTCCCCACAACTTCCTCATCATCCATGGCAAAAAGAACCGCTCCGCCTTTGCTGATGATTTCTGCTTCAGGATTGGTGATGACTCGTTCATCTATTGGTTCTACTTTAAAATACTTCTCAATCCAGTCTCGGTTTATTTGTTCGAAATGAATGGCAAGGTCAGGTCGGTAGTTGATGATTTTCATTGGTGTCAATTTCTGGTGCGATTATAAAAACGTATCTTTAAAACTTCACTTTATTGCAATGAAACGCCTTCTTTTCTTAATTGGATTCATCGGTCATTTGGTTGCAGGGTCGCAGACTTTGGACAGCCTTTATAAGGAGCTCAATTCGCCTGGCATTGATGACCGCAGCAAAACCGAAATACTACTGAATCTTGCCTGGGAATTTAGAGATATCCGGCCGGATTCTACGCTTTATTTTGGTAATGAAGCGCTCAGGTTGGCAGAAGGCACGGATGACAAGCATCAGATCATTCAGGCGAATAATTACCTGGGGGTAGCCTATCGAAACCTGAGTTTGTACTCCAAGTCCTTGTCCAAGTATCTGCTGGCGTTGCAGCAAGCTGAGGAGTTTGAAATTTTTGAGCAGAGAGGATATGCGCTCATAAACATTGCCAATCTGTATCTTTTTCAAAAGGACTATACCGAAGCAAAAAGCTATTTGGTTCAGGCATTGGATCAGGCGCAGCAGTTGGCCAATTACTCAATGATGGGTTATTGCTATGTAAATCTGGGCAGGGTACATCGGGACATCCAGGAGTACGATTTGGCACAGCAGTACTTCAATCAAGCATCGGAAATTCGCAAGAAACTCGGCAATGAGTATGATGTGTTGGCAGTAGAATTAGACAAAGCCGAAGTGTTGAGGCTGAAAGGATCGCTGAACGAAGCTCTTGAATTATTCAATACGCTGATTCCGGATCTGAAACGGCTGAATGATCAAAGGGGACTTGCCAGGGCTTACACTAGCATTGCTCGCATTCACATGAGCAGAGATGAGTTTGAAAAGGCGGAGGAAAGCGCCAATAGCGCGATCGGCATATCTCAGGATTTGGCTTTGAAATACGATGAAAAAGAGGCACTCGCTACCCTGAGTCAAATAATGGCCGGCAAGGGTGATTTCAAGAGGGCATTTGAATACCAGGAAAAGTATTCTAACCTGAACTATTTGCTGTTCAGCGAGGAAAAGATCAGGCAAATTGAGCAATTGAAGTCGCAATCGGAATTTGAGAAGCAAGAAGCCGAGAATGAGATTCTGAGGGAGCAAAAAGCCCGGCAGCAGATCATCAGTTATCTGCTTGCTGCCATTGCCTTTGTGATATTTATCGCAGCACTCGTGGCTGCTCGTGCGTATCTGGTGAAGAAGAGACTCTCAGAAAGGATCAGAGGACAGAAGGAGGAGATAGAAAGGGATAAGACGGTGATAGAAAAGCAATCCGAGAAGTTGAAAGAGTTGGATGCGGCTAAATCACGATTCTTCGCCAATATTTCACATGATCTGCGCACACCTTTGAGCCTTATCATTGGCAATCTGGAGTTGGTCATGGAAGATCGTGATTCCAACATTTCGCAAGCGTCCAAGCAATGCATAGAGACGAGTTTCAAGAACAGTAAGCGGCTTATCTACCTCACCGACGAAATCAACGACATTACCCGACTAGAGGAGGGTAAGATTAGATTAAAGAAGGAACCGGTGCAGATAGTCCCATTCTTGAAAGTGCTATCCGACATGTTCCGGTCGTCTGCGGAGTTCAAAGGCGTGAAATTGGATTTTGAAACAAAGATTCAATCCTCGGAGACCGTGTCCATTGATTCCAGACAGTTTGAAAAAATTTATTATAACCTAGTTTCAAATGCCATCCGCCACACGCAGGATGGTGATACAATCGAGATATCGCTGGAAAGAGAGGGAGATACGATCAAAATTCACTTTGCCGATACAGGAGAAGGTATCCATGAGTCAGTGTTGCCAAATATTTTTGACCGTTTCTATCAGTCGAAATTTAATGAGTACAGGACCAAGGAAGGCTTAGGGATTGGGCTGGCACTTGTTAAGGATCTGGTCGAATTACATGGTGGTGAGATTACTGCATCTAGTAAGCTAGGGCAAGGCACTACCTTCACAGTGAGCCTGCCAGCTGCCGGTATGGAAGGGGCCGTTTTGGCTCCTGTTTCGGATTACATTCAGTCTCAGCAGGAGGTGAGTAAGGGACTGGAAAAGCA
>CAYORY010000199.1:0-3707 GCA_964406435.1 uncultured Roseivirgaceae bacterium
TTGTGTAATTTAGCGCCTTTGAAAAATACAAAATGGCGGACGAAAAAGCAGTAGACAAGAGTAACTATTCAGCAGGTAATATTCAGGTACTAGAAGGCCTGGAAGCGGTACGAAAAAGACCGGCAATGTACATCGGAGATGTGGGCATTAAAGGTCTCCATCACATGGTTTGGGAGGTCGTGGATAACTCCATAGATGAAGCACTTGCAGGTCATTGCGACACGATCACGGTAGAAATCAACACAGACAATTCGATCACAGTCACCGACAATGGACGAGGCATTCCAATCGACTATCATGAGAAGGAAAAGAAATCTGCCCTGGAGGTAGTAATGACCGTCCTGCATGCCGGTGGTAAATTCGATAAAGACACTTATAAAGTATCAGGTGGACTCCATGGAGTAGGCGTTTCATGCGTCAATGCCCTCTCCACCCACTTGAAAGCCACCGTACACAGAGATGGCAAAATATACCAGCAAGAGTACGAAATCGGCATTCCGAAATATGACGTGAAGGAAGTAGGAACTACAGACATCACCGGCACAGTCATCCAATTCACACCGGACAGTTCCATTTTCATGTCCACCATATACAACTCGGAGACCATCGCCTCTCGCCTCCGGGAATTATCTTACCTCAATGCCGGCATCACGATCATCATGATCGACCACCGAGAGAAAGACGATGAAGGCAATGACCTCAGGGAAGAATTTCATTCTGAGGGTGGACTTAAAGAATTCGTGCAGTACCTAGACAGCACCCGCGAAAAGCTTATCCCTGAGCCAATTTCGGTAAGTTCTGAAAAAGGTGAAATCCCCGTGGAGATCGCCATGAGTTACAATACTTCTTACTCAGAAAATGTAGTTTCTTATGTGAACAACATTAACACTATTGAGGGTGGAACCCATGTGGCTGGTTTCAGAAGAGCACTCACGAGGACACTCAAGTCATATGCCGATAAATCAGGCTTGCTGGATAAAGTAAAAATCGACATTTCCGGAGACGACTTCAGAGAAGGTCTTACAGCAGTAATTTCCATCAAGGTACAGGAGCCTCAGTTTGAGGGACAAACCAAGACAAAGCTTGGAAACTCAGATGCTATGGGGGCTGTGGATACCTCCGTGGGCGACATGCTCAATGAGTATTTGGAAGAGCACCCCAGGGAAGCCAAGGTCATCGTGCAGAAGGTGATCATTGCCGCTCAGGCTCGACATGCCGCCAGAAAGGCCCGTGAAATGGTGCAAAGAAAGAACGTGCTATCAGGAACCGGACTACCAGGAAAGCTCGCCGATTGCTCAGAAAAAGATCCGTCACTTTGTGAGATATATCTGGTTGAAGGGGATTCTGCGGGTGGTTCGGCCAAGCAAGGCCGGGATCGTAAATTCCAAGCCATTTTGCCGCTTAGAGGAAAAATCCTGAACGTAGAGAAAGCTCAGGAGCACAGGATCTACGACAATGAAGAAATCAAGAATATGCTCACAGCACTTGGTGTATCCTTCGGTACGGAAGAAGATGAAAAAGCCCTGAACATGGCAAGACTCAGATACCATAAGGTGATCATCATGACAGATGCGGACGTTGACGGTAGTCACATTCGGACGCTTATCCTCACGTTCTTCTTTAGATACATGCGCGATCTTATAGACAAAGGATACGTCTACATTGCTCAGCCCCCACTCTATCTTTTGAAGAAAGGGAAACAGGAAAGGTACGCCTGGTCGGAAGCCGACAGGGAAAGAACCACGCTTGAAATGGCAGGTGAAGGCAAGGAAGAAACAGTAGGCGTGCAGCGCTACAAAGGTCTGGGTGAGATGAACCCTGAGCAGCTTTGGACTACCACAATGGATCCTGAAAAAAGAACCCTCAAGCAAGTGACTATCGAATCTGCTGCAGAAGCCGATCATTTGTTCTCCATGCTCATGGGTGATGAGGTGGCTCCACGAAGAGAGTTCATCGAAAAGAACGCCCGCTATGCGAAGGTGGACGTGTAATTGCCGTTAACATAAGTTGCCTTAGTTTATACATTATCGCTTAGTAGAATTGTAAAAAACCAAATTATGAGATTCTTGATTCTTTGTATTGTCAGTGCTGTAGTTTCTACAGTCACGGCCCAGTCAACCTATTGGCAGCAAGCTGTGGACTATAAAATGGACATCAACTTCGACGTAGAAACGCACCGCTTCACTGGTGATCAAACGCTCGTCTATACCAATAATTCTCCCGACACTCTTTATCAAGCCTTCTGGCATTTGTATTTCAATGCATTCCAGCCCAATAGCATGATGGACATGCGGAGCAGAACCATAAAAGATCCAGATGGACGAGTAGGAAGCAGAATATCGGCTCTGAAGCCAGATGAGATTGGCTATCATAAGATTGAATCTTTGAAGCAGGATGGGAATGATATTGAATTCAAGATTGAGGATACGATTCTTGAAGTGAAATTGAATGCCCCTATCCTACCCGGCGAATCAGCGACATTCACAATGAAATTCGACTCTCAGGTACCTTCACAGATCAGAAGAAGCGGTCGGTTCAATGCCGAGGGAGTGGATTATTCCATGGCACAATGGTTCCCAAAGATCGCCGAGTACGATGAAATGGGATGGCATGCTCACCCCTATGTTGGTCGCGAATTTTATTCCCCCTGGGGCAAATACGAAGTGAACATCACCATTGACAAAAAATACATTTTGGGCGCGACAGGCACCCTTCAAAATGCAAACGAAATCGGGTACGGTTATGAGGCCGAAGGCATCAAAATCAAAAAGAACAAAGAAAAAACCAATACCTGGAAGTTTTTGGCCGAGAACGTCCACGATTTCGTGTGGGCTGCTGACCCTGAGTACACACACCTGACGCGCACCATGGCCGATGGATTGGTTTTACACTTCCTCTACATCGCCAGCAAGAAGACTGAAAACTGGGAGTATCTGCCTGAAATGACAGAAAAAGCCTTTGATTTTATTGAAGCAAACTACGGAGAATACCCCTTCCCTCAATACTCTGTCATACAGGGTGGTGACGGTGGCATGGAGTACCCAATGGCTACCTTGATCACAGGCGAAAGAAGCCTGAGAAGTTTGGTGGGTGTGACCGTGCATGAGGCCATCCATAGCTGGTACCAAGGGCTGTTGGCCACCAATGAAAGCTATTACGCCTGGATGGACGAAGGTTTCACCACATTCGCCACTGCCGAAACAATGGCCGTACTCTTTACCGACGGTGAAAATACCAGAACCCAAGATGCCAACTACTCTAGCTACGTGCGAGGAGCCACCTACGAGGGTTTCGAGGAGCCACTCAGCACCCACGCCGACCACTTCAGCTCCAATGGCGCATATGGCTGGGGATCGTATACCAAAGGGGCGGTGATCCTAGGCCAGCTCCGGTATTTAGTAGGAGTAGACGTTTTCAAAAAAGCACTAAAAAGATATTTCAACGAGTGGAAATTCAAGCACCCTGATTTGAACGACTTCATCAGAGTGTTCGAGAAGGAATCAGGTCTGGAACTTCACTGGTACTTTGAATACATGGTGAATACAGTTCATGATATTGACTACTCCATCACAGGTGTTTCTGAGGCAAATGGTAGCACACAAATCACTTTGAAGAATGAGGGTAAAGTGCCAATGCCCATCGATCTAACCATCACCAAAACCGACGGCACGGTGATTGAATTTTATGCCCCTCTTGGACTAATGCGG